>CALLYR010000448.1 GCA_937859005.1 uncultured Paracoccus sp.
AGCGGACCGAATGGCACACGGTGGTGATCCATTCCGAACCGCTGGTGCGCGTGGCCGAGCAGTATCTGAAAAAGGGCAGCAAGGTTTACGTCGAAGGCCAGCTTGAGACCCGCAAATGGCAGGACCAGTCCGGCGCCGACCGCTATTCGACCGAGGTCGCGCTGCGCCCCTTCCGCAGCGAGCTGCACATGCTGGACAGCCGCGGCGGGCCGGGTGGCGGCGGCCAGGGCGGCAGCCGCGGCGGTCCTGATGACGGCTATGGCGATTACGACCGCGGCGGTGCGGGGGGCGGATCGTCCTCGGGCGACCGCCGCGGCGGGACCGACTTCGACGACGAGATCCCGTTCTGAATAATGCGAACGCCTCGCCCTGAGGCGAGGCGTTCTTGAGATGGGGCGGGAGCAGGTGCTCTGACGAGGGCTTCCCATCCACGGCCAGAGGGTTTGATTCCCTTCCGCTCCACCACTGAAGCCCGGCGCCTGCAAGCGTCGGGCTTCACTTACAGCTAGCCTCCCGAACGGTGTCAGTCAAACAACTGATAGCTTACTCGCTCCCGCGTAGGGTGCGTGCTCTGCACGCACCTTTCACCCACCCGCGCCTCCCAATGGTGCGTGGAAACCACGCACCCTACGGCGTCGTCCCGCAACATCGCGCCGCGCGCTCTGCGATGCGAAAATTCACCCGGCATTGGAGGGATGCCCGGCGCGCGCCCCTGCACGACCCTACCGCGCGCCCACCAAGGTCGCCCTGATCGCAGCCGGGTCCACGTCATCGGCCACGAAGGCCTTCCCGATCCCGCGCGCGAGAATCAGCCGCAGCCTGCCGTCCACGACCTTCTTGTCCTGCCCCATCAGCGCGATCAGCGCGGCATCGTCGGGCAGGCCGCCGGGGATGTCGGACAGCCGCGCGGGCATCCCCATCGCCGCCAGATGCGCGCCCACGCGCGAGGGATCCTCCTGCGCGCACAGACCCATGCGCGCCGACAGGTCGAACGCCAGCGCGCAGCCGATCGCCACGCCCTCGCCATGCAGCAGCCTGTCGGAATAGCCGGTCGCAGATTCCAGCGCATGGCCGAAAGTGTGGCCCAGGTTTAGCAGCGCCCGTTCGCCCTGTTCGGTTTCGTCCCGCGCGACGATCCCCGCCTTCATGGCGACGGAATGGGCGACAGCGTGCAGAAGCACGTCGGCATCCGTCCGCAGGCGCGGGGCGTTCCCTTCCAGCCAGGCGAAGAAATCCGCGTCCCCCAGCAGGCCGTATTTCATCACCTCGCCGTAACCCGCGCGGAAATCGCGGTCGGGCAGCGTGGCCAGCGCGTCGGTGTCGGCCAGCACAAGGCTCGGCTGGTGAAAGGCGCCGATCAGGTTCTTGCCGTGGGGCGAGTTGATCCCGGTCTTGCCGCCGACCGAACTGTCCACCTGCGCCAGCAAGGTCGTCGGCATCTGCACGAAGCGCACGCCGCGCCGCAGGATCGCCGCAGCAAAACCGGCCAGATCGCCGATCACGCCGCCGCCCAGCGCGATCACGATGTCGCGCCGCTCGATCCGCTCGGCCAGCAGCCAGTCCACCGCGCGGCCCAGATGGTCCCAGCTTTTCGTCCCCTCGCCCGCAGGCAGCGCAAGCGCCGACCAGCGGATGCCCGCAGCCTCCAGCGCCGACCCCAGCCGCGGAAGATGCAGCGCGGCCACGCTGTCATCGGTCAGCACGGCCACGCGCGGCCGATGCAGCAGCGGCGCGATTTCCGCGCCCGCGCGGCCTATCAGGCCGGGGCCGATACGGACCTCGTATGACCGGCTGCCCAGTTCGACGGGAACGATACGCATCAGCTTTCCTCCAGCACTTCGGAACGGTGGCGGCGGATCGCCTCCAGCACCCGGTCGGTGGTCTGGCCCACGGAATCGCGGCCATCCACCTGCACCCTCAGATCCGCCTCGGCATAGACGGGGGCGCGCTCGGCCAGCAGCTGTTCCAGCGTGCCGCGCGGATCGGGGGTCCTCAGCAGCGGACGCGTGGGCTTCAGCCGGACCCGGTGCCACAAGGTTTCCAGCGTGCAGTCGAGCCAGACCGACACCCCCGACGCCCGGATCAGCGCGCGGTTTTCAGGCCGCATCCAGGCGCCGCCCCCGGTGGACAGAATGGCCGGTCCCATCCGCAGCAGCCGGGCCAGCACCTCGGTCTCGCGGGCGCGAAAGAACTCTTCGCCGTCGCGGGCGAAGATCTCGGTGATGGTCATGGCCGCGGCTTTTTCGATCTCGTGATCCGAATCGCGCACGGGCACATGCAGACGGCGGCCCAGCTCGGCGCCCACCGCCGATTTGCCCGCCCCCATCATGCCGATCAGCACGATGCTCTGCCTCACCCCGTCCCCCTTGCCGCTGTCGCGGTCCGCATCCGCGCCCGTCAATGACGCGAAGTTGAGCGAAACGCCACCGATAATCCGCAGGATTCGCCGCAGGCGCTGGCCCTGCCGCGGCCAAGGGTTTAGCAACGCGGCCGGCACGATTGAAACGGGGCACCGAACATATGCGGCTGTTGCGCGTAATCATCTTCCTTCTGCTGGCGGGAATGGCCGGGTTGGTCGGCTATGCCTATTTCGGCGACATGGACGCGGACCCGCGCGAGATGCGGGTGCCCGTCAAGCTGGATCTGGGCGAGAACGCGGCGGGCCCCGCCCCCGAACTGCAGGCCCCGGCGACGACGGCAGAGGCCGCCGCGGCCGATGCGCCGGATCAGGCCGATGCGCTGGATTGAAACGGCGGCCCTTCTGGCTCTCTGCCCGGCGCTGGCGCTGGCCGATCCGGCCGCGCAGGTCCCCCCCC
>CALLYR010000449.1 GCA_937859005.1 uncultured Paracoccus sp.
CTCGGCTGCGCCCTCGTCTGCCTCAACCAGATCAGAAGGTCTTGCTGGGCGCTCTAACTATAGGAAAATCAGAATTCTAGCTTGATCTCCTTCTCAAACTGCTCCAGCACAACCGGGTCTGGTCCGATGGCGACCAGGCGCACGGGGATTGTGCTTCCGTCGTCTGGTGCAAATGACGTTGATAATCTGCCACCGGCCAGTTCGATCAGCTCGGGCCGTGAGCAATCGGCAAACCGCACAAATCCTTTCAGGCGATGGATGGAGTTCGAGAACTTCGAAAGAAATCGCAGAAATCTTTTTCTGTCCGGGGCTGCAGCCAAAATCACGCTTCGTCTTGTGAAGATATCGCCGTGATCCCTTGCGCCGGTGCGCGATGTCAGGAACGGATCATGGGGGCTGTCCAGAGCCTTGACGAAAGCCTCGTCCATCCCTCTGAACAGGGCAGCCGCCGGATTTATCCGGCAGGCCACCTGTGCGGCATTGTCGAGCATTCCCGCGTCAAGCTCGTCGGCACGGGACAGATAGAAGATATCCGCCCCTTCGATCTGCCGCCGGACAACGGCGCCGATGCGCGGGTCGGCAAGCCTGGCTTCGACAGAGCCCGGGTCGATCACGGCCACGACGGCCTTGCAGATCAGTTCCGGCTCTGCCTGGGCAAATGCGGCAAGCCGGGCTGGTTCAGCCACGCCGCTGGCCTCGATCACGAGGCGGTCCACCTGCCCCCGATAGCCGAGCGCGCGCTCGAAGGCTTCGAACAGCCCTCCGCCCATCGAACAGCAGATGCAGCCATTGCTGAGCTGGATCGTGTCGGCCGACCGGCGCGAGATCAGCGCGGCATCGACCGCGATGTCGCCGAAGTCGTTCACCATGACCAGAACGCGTTCATCCCCTTGGGACAAAAGGCGGTTCAACAGCGTCGTCTTGCCGGCCCCCAGATATCCGCACAGGATATTGACCGGCAGCGCAGCGGCGGAGTTCAAAACGTCCCCGCCGGAACGGGTTTGCCGCCGAAGACTGTCCCCCAGACGCGGATCTCCTTCAGGCGCTCGTCCCCCGTTTCATGGGGGTCGTCCTCAAGCACGGCGAAATCCGCCCGCTTGCCGACCTCGATGGAACCGATCTCGCCGTCGAGCTTCAGGGTATAGGCCGCCCCCAGGGTGATGGCATGCAGGGCGGCATCGAGGCCGATCCGCTCGGATGTGCCCAGCACGCGGCCGCTGTCGGTCAGCCGGTTGACGGCGCACCAGGCGGTGAACAGCGGCGCCAGCGGCGTGATCGGCGCATCCGAATGGATGGCGAGCGGGATGCCCAAGGCCAGCGCGCTGGCGCAGGGGTTCATGCGGCAGGCGCGTTCGGGCCCGATGGTGACCTCGTAATGCTTGTCGCCGAAGTAATAGAGATGGTTGGCGAACAGGTTGACGCAAGCGCCAAGCGCCGCGATCCGGCGCAGTTGCGCGCCATCGGCCATCTGGCAATGCTGAAGCGTGTGGCGGTGATCCGGGCGGAAATGCCCTGCCAGCGCGGCCTCAAGCGCCTCGATGGCGACCAGGCTGGCACCGTCGCCGTTGACATGGATATGCATCTGCACGCCGGCGCGGTTCAGGTCGTCCACCATCGCGTTCAGCGTTTCGGGCGCGATGTTCCAGATGCCGTTGTCCGTCCCGCGATAATAGCCGGGGGCGTTCAGTTGCGCGGTAAACCCCTGGATCGAGCCATCGGTCACGATCTTGACCCCGCCCAGGCGCACCCGGTCGGTCGAGTTGCGCGCCAGTTCGGCCGCGCGGCCGGCAACGGCATCGGGCGGCAGCGACATGGCGGACAGCATCGGGACCAGGCGCAGGGGAAAAGCTTCAGCCGAAGTCGTCTCCAGCAGATCGCCCAATCCCTCGTCGGTCAGGTCGTTCAGCAGGTCGGTCGAGGTGGTGACCCCGGCGCGGCAGGCCGAACGCGCGAGGTTCCAGATCGATTCAGGATCGCCGCCAAGGTTGCGAAAGCTTGCCCCGGCCCGGCGCATGACGGGGAACATCGCGCCCATTTCCTGCAATTCGCCGTGCAGCAGACCGTCGCTCGTGTGCAGCACGCCCGGCACATCGGTGTCGCGGTCGTAACCGGCCATTTCCAGCGCGGCGCTGTTGGCGGTCAGCAGGTGCATGTTCGAATGCAGCACGACGACCGGACGGTCGGTCGAGACACGGTCGAGATCAAGACGCGTCAGCCGCTCGCCCGGAACGAACAGCGGATCGAAGCCCCAGCCCACGATGGGGCCGTCGCCCAGTTCCTCGCCGCGCTCGCGCAGACGCTCGACCAGCTTGTCGGTGCTGGTGATCCCGTCCCAGCGCCGCCCGTCCGGCGCGATCCGGGCATAATGGCCCAGATAGACGAAGCGCCAGATCGAGCCTTCCATCATATGGGCATGGCCCTCGACGAAGCCGGGCATCAGAACCTTGTCGGCAAAGCGGTCGTCGTGATGCGCCTCGCCCCAGTCGCCCATGTCGGCGGGCGTTCCGACGGCAAGGATGCGCCCTTCATGAACCAGCACATGCGTCGCGGCGGGGCGCGAAGGGTCCATGGTGATGATGCGGCGTGCTGAAAAAATGGTCGGCAGCATTCTTTTCTCCGTCAGGTCGGCGGTCTCGCCTATACTACGGGTGACAGACGTCCCGCGTGAAATGCATAGTTTCGCGGTAATCCCTCTGTTTTTCTGAGGAACTGGATGTACTACACCCTGAAGCATCTGCGCTATGTCGAAGCTGCGGAGCGGCATCAGTCGATCACCGCTGCGGCCGAGGCGCAGGCGGTCTCGCCGTCGTCCATCGCCGCGGCGATCAACCATATCGAGGCGCAGGCCGGTCAGCCGATCTTTGCCCGCACCCCCTCGCGCGGGATTGCCGTGACGCATTTCGGCCGCAAGTTCCTGGACGAGGTGCGGCTGCTGCTCGGGGCGCAGGCGCGCTTTGACAGCCAGATCAGCAATCTCGAACAGATGCTGGACGGCACGGCGCGCATCGCCTGTTTCACGCCGCTGGCGCCGATCCTGCTGCCCACGATCCTGACGGATGTCCGGGACCGCTATCCCGGTCTCAAGATCGACGTGAGGGAGGGATCGCTGGACGAGATCGTGCGCGCCGTCGATGACGGCGACGCGGATTTCGCCATCTGCTATGGCCCGGTACAGGAACTCGTCTATCGCTTCCTTCCGCTTTTCACCGGTTATCCCCATGCCGCGCTGCCCGCCGCGCATTCTCTGGCCAGCGGCCGTTTCGTCACGCTGGAACAGCTTGCGCCCGAACCGCTGGTGGTGCTGGATCTCGACCTTTCCCGCCGATACCTGATGGACCTGTTCGCGGCGCGCGGCCTCACGCCGAATGTCGTCTATTCCGCGCGTTCGACGGACATGATGCGTGCGCTGATCGCGGCCGGGATGGGATATGGCATCTTCAATGTCCGTCCCATGAGCAAGCAGACCTATGCGACGGGCGATCTGGTCCGGCTGCCCTTGGCGGGGGACCATGCCGCCGCGAAGGCGGGCGTGATGGTCCGGCGCGACGTGGCTTTGCCCTCGGTTTGCCAGGCCATCATAGAAGCTTGCGAGATGCAGGCAATGCGCGGCGCCTTTGACCGCGCTTTCATCCGCCCGCATGTTCCACAGGAATACTGAGGAAGCGTAACGCGAAAATGCATTTGATGCAGGGCAGAGGGATAGGGAAACGATTGATCAGCCACCCCTCGCAGAACTGGGGCGCCCAACAGGAGATGCAGATGACCCTCACTACCGGTTTCACCCGTCGTGCCCTGCTTGCCGGGGTTGCAGCCCTTGCCGCCCTTTCAGCCGCTCCCCCGCTTTCGGCGCAGGAGGTGCAGACAGGGGGCACGCTGGTCGTGGCCTCGTTGCAAAAGCCGCGCCATCTGAACGCGGCGGTGCAGTCGGGGATCGCCACGGCCGTTCCGGCAGCGCAGATCTTCGCCACGCTGCTGCGTTATGGCGAGACCTTCGAGCCGCAGCCCTATCTGGCCGAAAGCTGGCAGTTCAGCGAGGATTCCAAGACCCTGACGCTGAAGCTGCGCGAGGGCGCCACATTCCACGACGGCAAGCCCATCACCTCGGACGACGTGGTCTGGTCGCTTGGGGTCGTCAAGGACAACCACCCGTTCTCAAGCATGATGGAGCCGGTCGAGAGCCTTGAGGCACCCGATCCCCGGACGGTCGTCATCAGGATGAAGGAACCGCATCCGGCGATCCTGCTGGTGCTGTCCTCCGCGCTGACGCCGATCCTGCCCAAGCATGTCTTCGACGATGGCCAGGACATCAAGTCGAACCCCAAGAACAACCTTCCCGTCGGCTCCGGCCCCTTCAAGGTGACCCAGTTCGAACCGGGCCAGCACATCATCCTTGAACGCCATGACGGGTTTTTCCTCGAAGGACGGCCCTATCTGGATCGCATCGTGATCCGCCAGTACCAGGACGCGAACTCCGGCGTGCTGGCGATGGAATCGGGCGAGGCGCAACTGTTCCCCCTGCTGGATGCGACGCGCCTGATCCGGCGGCTGGAAAAGGCCGGCAACATGGCCGTGACCGACAAAGGCTATGCCGGGATCGGCCCGATCAACTGGCTGGCCTTCAACACGAAGAATCCGGCGCTGTCGGATGTGCGGGTGCGGCAAGCCATCGCCCATGCGGTCGATCGCAACTTCGTGGCCAAGGCGCTTCATTCCGGGCTGTCGAAACCGGCCATCGAGCCCGTCGTCCAGGAAAGCCCCTTCTTCACCGAAGATGTCGAGCGTTACGATTTCGATCTGGACAAGTCGAAGGCCCTGCTGGCCGAGGCAGGTTACGGCGAAGGCGGCAACAAGCTGCAACTGCGCATCGACTATATCCCCGATATCGACGAACAGCAGCGCGCGGTTGCGGAATATGTCAAGGCGGCGCTGGCCAAGGCGGGGGTCGAGGTCACCCTGCGGTCGTCCCCGGACTTCCCCACCTGGTCGCAGCGCGTGTCGTCACATGACTTCGACATGACCATGGATCAGGTCTTCAACTGGGGCGATCCGGTGATCGGCGTGAACCGCACCTATCTCTGCTCGAACATCCGCGAAGGGGTCATCTGGTCCAACACCCAGAGCTATTGCAACGAAAAGGTAGACAAGCTTCTGAACGAGGCGGGGGTCGAGCCCGACCCGGCCAGGCGCAAGGAACTTTATGCCGCCGCCTTCAAGCAGATCACCGCGGACGTGCCGGTCCACTTCATCAACGAGGTTCCCTATCACACCGTCTATTCGCAGGCCGTGCAGAACCCGCCGGTCTCGATCTGGGGCGCCATGGGTCCGATGGACGAGGTCTGGCTGAAGCAATAGCGCCCGAGGGAGGCCAAGCGAGATGTTTTACCGTGTCCTGCGGCAGCTGGCTTATGCCGCCGCCCTGATCCTTGCGGTCCTGGTGCTGAACTTCATGCTGATCCAGCTTGCCCCCGGCGATCCGGCCGAGGTGATCGCGGGCGAGATGGGCGGCGCCAGCGCCGAGGTGATGGCCGCGATCCGCCAGCAATACGGGTTGGACAAGCCTTTGCTGACCCAGCTTGGCATCTATCTGGGCCGCGCGCTGCAGGGCGATCTGGGCACCTCGTATTTCTACAACCGTCCGGTCGTGGACTTGATCCTGTCGCGGCTGGGGCCGACCCTGCTGCTGGTCGCGACCGCGCTTGCCTTTGCGATGATCGTCGGCACGCGGCTGGGGTTGCTGGCCGCGCGCAATCCCCGCGGGCTGGCCTCGGCGCTGGTCACGGTGCTGTCGCTGGTGGGCTATTCGGCGCCGGTGTTCTGGACGGGACTGATGCTGGTGATCCTGTTCGGCGCGACCATCCCGCTGTTCCCGATCGCGGGGATGATCGACGTGGTCAAGCAGGGCGGCCTGTTGGTCCGGGCGCTGGACATCGCCCATCACCTGGTGCTGCCCGCGCTGACGCTGGGGTTGGTCTATCTGGCGCAATACAGCCGCCTGACCCGCGCCTCGATGCTGGAGGTGCTGGGCTCCGACTATATCCGCACCGCACGGGCCAAGGGCGTCAGCGAGCGGCGGGTCTTCAATCATCACGCCTTCCGCAACGCGCTGCTGCCGGTGGTCACGGTCGCCGGCATGCAGTTCGGCGCCATCATCTCGGGCGCGGTGCTGGTCGAGACGGTGTTCAGCTGGCCGGGCCTGGGCACGCTGGCGTTCCAGTCGATCCTTGCCCGCGACTATCCGACCGTGCTGGGCATCCTGTTCTTTTCCACCCTGATCGTCATCGTCGCGAACCTGCTGACCGACTTCGTTTCGCGCCTGCTCGATCCCCGTCTTGCCGGAGGCCGCTGACATGGTTGCGACTGCCACCACTTCCGCGCCCGTCGCGCCGAAGCGCCGGATAGCCTCGCTGGCGGAGAAGGCGAGATCGCACATCAGCCGCTCGATGACCCAGCCTCGCGCGCGCCCGTCGCGCGCGGCCCCATGGCCGAGGCCTGGGCCATCTTCCGCCGCAGCCCGGCCGCCATGCTGGGTCTGGTGATCCTGATCGTGGTCGCGGCGATGACCTTCATCGGTCCGTTTCTCTATCACGTCGATCCGTTCGAGATCGTCTGGGCGCCGCTGACCCCGCCGGGCGAGGAGGCGACGATCCCGCTGGGGACGGACAACCTCGGGCGCGACATCCTGGCCGGGCTGATCGCCGGAGGCCGCGCCACGCTGGCGGTGGGCTTCGCGGCCGCCTTCATCACCATGGTGATCGGTGTCGTCATCGGCGCCTATGCCGGCTTCCATGGCGGGATCGTGGACGACCTGCTGATGCGCGTGACCGAATTCTTCCAGGTCCTGCCGCCGCTTCTGTTCGCCATGGTCGTGGTGACCCTGTTCCAGCCGACGATCGTGAACGTGGCCCTTGCCATCGGGATCGTCAGCTGGCCGCAGACAGCGCGCCTGACCCGGTCCGAGTTCAGGCGCATCCGCACCCTGGAATATGTCAGCGCGATGCGCGCGATCGGGGCCAGCGACCGCAACGTCATCTGGCGCGTGATCCTGCCCAACGCCCTGCCGCCGCTGATCGTGTCGGCGACCCTGACCATCGGCATGGCGATCCTGTTCGAGGCCGGCCTCAGCTTCCTCGGCCTGTCGGACCCGAACGTCATGTCCTGGGGGCTGATGATCGGTTCGGGGCGCGAATATCTGCTGGATGCCTGGTGGGTGGTGACGCTGCCCGGCGCGATGATCTTCCTGACCGTTCTTGGCGTCAGCCTTGTCGGCGACGGCCTGAACGATGCCTTCAACCCCCGGATGAGGGAGCGCTGAGCCATGGCCGAACCCGTTCTGGACATCCGCAACCTCAAGGTCGATTTCGCCACCCGCAACGGCATCGCCCATGTGCTGGACGACATCTCGCTGACCGTCGCCCCCGGCGAGCTTCTGGGGATCGTCGGCGAATCCGGCTGCGGAAAAAGCATGACCGCGCTGTCGATCCTGGGACTGATCCCCTCACCCCCCGGCAGGATCGTCGGCGGCAGCATCATGTTCCAGGGCCGCGACCTGACCAAGCTGCCGCAGGCCGAGATGCGCAGGATCCGCGGCGGCGACATCGCCATGATCTTTCAGGAGCCGATGACCTCGCTCAATCCCGTGTTCACCTGCGGCGAACAGATCGCCGAGGCCGTGCGCCTGCATCAATCCGTCAGCCCCAAGGCCGCCCGCGCCCGCGCCGTCGAGATGCTGCGCGCGGTCGGCATCCCCGAGCCGGAACTGCGCGCCAACGCCTATCCGCACCAGCTCTCGGGCGGGATGCGGCAGCGGGTGATGATCGCCATGGCCCTGTCCTGCGAGCCGAAGCTGCTGATCGCGGACGAGCCGACGACCGCGCTGGATGTGACCGTGCAGGCGCAGATCTTCGGTCTGCTGGACGAATTGCGCAGCCGCACTGGCACCGCGATCATTCTCATCACCCATGACATGGGCGCCATTGCCGAGATGGCCGACAAGGTGGCGGTGATGTATGCCGGACGCGTCATCGAACACGGCCCCGCCGACGCCGTGCTGGACAATCCCGGCCATCCCTATACGCGCGGCCTTCTGGCCAGCATTCCGCGCATCGACGCCGATCCCGATGCCGACCTGCCCGAAATTCCGGGCATCGTGCCGGCCCTGACCGACCTCGGCCGGGGCTGCGCCTTCGAGCCGCGCTGTCCCTTGGCGACTGCGGCCTGCCGCGCCGCGCAGCCGCCCCATGTCGCCATGTCGGCCGATCATTCGGCCGCCTGCATCCATCTGGAAGCCAGCGAGGTTCCCGCATGAACGCGCTTCTTTCCGTCCGCGACCTCAAGGTGCATTTTCCGACCGGAAATGGCGGAACGGTCCATGCGGTCGATGGGGTCAGCTTCGACATCCCCCGTGGCAGGACACTGGGGATCGTGGGTGAATCCGGCTCGGGCAAGACCACGACCGCGCTGGCCGTGATGCGACTGGCCCCGATCACCGCGGGCCAGGTCGATCTTGACGGCACGCCCATCAGCCGGCTGGAGGGCGAGGAACTGCGCAAGGCCCGGCCGCGGTTCCAGATGGTGTTCCAGGACCCTTTCTCCTCACTGAACCCGCGCGACCGGGTCGGACGCATCATCCGGCAGCCGATGGACCTGCTGGGCCTGGGCGATCCGGCGGGACGCGATCGCCGGGTCGAGGATCTGTTGCAGCAGGTCGGGCTGCGCCCCGAACTGAAATCGCTTTATCCCCATCAGTTCTCGGGCGGACAGCGGCAGCGGATCGGCCTTGCGCGTGCGCTGGCGACACAGCCCGACCTGATCGTCTTCGACGAGCCGGTCTCGGCGCTGGACGTGGCGGTGCAGGCGCAGGTGCTGAACCTCATCCGGCGGCTTCAGCGCGAGACCGGCCTGACCTATCTGTTCATCAGCCACGACCTGGGCGTGGTGCGCCACGTCTGCGATGAAATCGCTGTCATGTATCTGGGCCAGATTGTGGAGAAGGCGTCCGCGGCCGATTTGTTCGCCACGCCGCGCCATCCCTATACACAGGCGCTGATCGCTGCAGCGCCCTCGCTTTTGCCCGAGCATCGCCGTCGGGGGGGCGGCGCGAAGCTGCAGGGCGACCCGCCCAGCCCCGTCAATCTGCCGAAGGGTTGCCGCTTTGTCTCACGCTGTCCGATCGCGGTTGACCGTTGCCGCAGCGTTCCCCCTGATTTGCGTCAGGTAAATGTTGGTCAGGCAGCGGCTTGCCACCTTGCCTGACCTCCCTCCTTCCTCACGAGCGGGAAACCAGGTTTCCGGAACCCCGCGCTCCTCTCCCACGCGGCCGGTCTGCACGATCACGTCCATGGACTCGCGCACATGGTCCCTGATTTCCGTGGGCGTCAGCGACATTCCGGCCCGCATCACCAGGAAGGCCAGCCGGTTGACCGCCTGGCACGCGGTCGTGGCATGGACGGGGGTGAAGCTGCCCTCGTGGCCGGTATTGATCGCCTCCAGGAAGGTCATGGCCTTGATGCCGCGCAACTCGCCCAGGACGATCCGGTCGGGACGCAGGTGCAGGATCATTTCCACGAACCTGTCGGCCGAGCGCGCCGAGGCTTCCACCCGTTCGGCAATCAGGCTCACCACATTGTCCTGAGCGGGCAGCAGTTCTGTCGAATCCTCGATCAGCACCAGCCGGTGCCATTCCTCGACCATCCACAGCAGGCAACCGGCCAGTTCGGTCTTGCCCGAGAAGGGGACGACCAGGACGTCCATCCTGGGCCCTGAACCAAGCCATGTCCTTGTCCAGCCAGATCAGCAGCGAACCGTGCTTCTTCGGTGCCGCGTCATGGACGTTCCAGTTCGTCGTGCGGCAGCGGGCAGGCTTGGGCTTCGTCATGCCATGACCCGGACATGATCCGATCAGCATAACTCGGAAGTGGATCACTTCTCGATGGAAAACTGGAGTGAACCCCTCGGGCTGGACCACATCGCGCCATCCGAACCAAGCCGCCTTCCGGGCGAACAGGGTTTCGAATTCCTCGGGGATTCGGCGTCCGGCAAGCCGATTGCCCTGATCGACTGCAACAACTTCCATGTGTCCTGCGAACGACTGTTCGATCCGTCGCTGTGCGGCATTCCCGTCGTCGTCCTGTCGAACAATGACGGATGCGCCGTCGCCCGGTCCAAGGATTATAAGGAATCTGATTAAGGGTGTTTTTGGAATAAAAGCAGCACATCCAAACGATGGGTATAGCGATGGACGAGGACGTCGAGCGCTGGCTTTTGATCCAAGAGAACCTTGGTCGTGCCCGAAACACGATCTTGACCTATCGGCACGCACTTGTGGACTATGTCAGCTTCTGCAGCACAAAGCAGATTCCGGTCTGCGAGGCCACGCGCGAGCACGTATCGCTTTATGTTGGGAGTGTCTGAAACTCTGTGTATCTGACCTGGCCCATGCGGTTTTCAGATACGG
>CALLYR010000450.1 GCA_937859005.1 uncultured Paracoccus sp.
AGGACCGCACCGGCGACACGAAATCCAGCGCCCGCCAGCGCCAGCGCACCGACCCGCCGCAGATATTGCTGACGACGCCGGAAAGCCTTGCCCTGATGCTGTCATACCCCGAGGCGCCGCGCATCTTCGGCAATCTGCGGCGGGTGGTGCTGGACGAACTGCATGCGCTGGCGGAAAGCAGGCGCGGCGACCAGTTGATGCTGGGGCTGGCGCGGCTGCGCAGCCTGTCGCCCGGCCTGAGCGCCACCGGCCTGTCGGCGACGGTCGAGGACCCGCAGGCGCTGGCCGATTTCATGGGCGGGGCCGCGATCATCCATGCCGACCCCGGCCCGGATCCGGACATCGCCATGCTGCCGACCCGCCGCCCCGCGCCATGGGCCGGGGCGGGCGGGCATTACGCGGTTCCCGATGTGCTGGATGCGGTCAGGCAGGCCAACACCACCATCATCTTCATCAATACCCGCGCGCAGGCCGAACTGTTCTTTCAGGCGCTGTGGGCGGCCAACGACGACAACCTGCCCATCGGCCTGCATCACGGCTCGCTGTCGCGCGAGGCCCGCGCGCGGGTCGAATCCGCGATGGCGGCGGGAGCATTGCGCGCCGTGGTGGCGACCGGCAGCCTCGATCTGGGCATCGACTGGGGCGATGTCGATCTGGTGATCCAGGTCGGCGCGCCCAAGAACGTCAAGCGGCTGGTCCAGCGGATCGGGCGGGCGAACCACCGCTACAACGCGCCCTCGCGCGCGCGCATCGTGCCCGCCAACCGCTTCGAGGTGATCGAATGCGTGGCGGCGCTGGAAGCGGTGCGCGAACACGATCTGGACGGGGACGACCGCGGGCCGGGGCCGCTGGACGTGCTGTGCCAGCATATCCTGCTGACCGCCTGCGCGGGTCCGTTCGACGCCGATGCGCTTTATGCCGAGATGCGGACGGCCGGACCCTATCGCGGCCTGAGCCGAGCCGATTTCGACGACTGCCTGCACTTTGCCGCGACCGGGGGGTATGCCCTGCGCGCCTATGACCGCTGGCAGCGGCTGATGGAACGGGGCGGATCGTGGGGCCTGCGCGATCCCCGCGCCGCCCGCGACATCCGCATGAACGTCGGCACCATCGTCGAGGCCGAGATGATGAAGGTCCGCTGGAAACGCGGCGGCGGCCTGCTGGGCGAGGTCGAGGAGGCATTTGCCGCGACCCTGACCCCCGGCGACACCTTCCTGACCGGCGGCCAGACGGTGCGTTACGAAGGAATGCGCGAACTGGTGATCGAGGTGTCGCCCCATCCGCACAAGGAGCCGAAGATCGCCGTCTTCAGCGGGCTGAAGCTGGCGATGTCCACCGAACTGTCCCGTCGCGTGCTGGCTTTGATCGGCGATCCCGTGCGCTGGGACGCGCTGCCGCCCGACACCCGCGACTGGCTGGCGCTGCAGGCGCGGATCAGCGCCCTGCCGCAACCCGGTGCGCTGCTGGCCGAAACCTTTCCGTATCGGGGCCGCTGGCATCTGGCGCTCTATGGCTTTGCAGGACGTAATGCCCTGCAGACCCTGGGACTGCTGTTGGCGCGGGCGATGGAGGCGGCCGGGCTGGGACCGCTGGGATTTCTGGCGAACGATTATGCGCTGCTGGTCTGGTCGCTCGACCCCGTGGACGATCTTGCGCCGCTGCTGAGACGCGAGGAACTGCGCGCGGGTCTGGGCGACTGGCTGGCCGACAACGCCGTGATGAAGCGGACGTTCAAGAACGTCGCCATCGTTTCCGGCCTGATCCACCGCAACGTGCCGGGCGGGCGGCGGTCGGGAAAGCAGGCGACGTTTTCCACCGACATCCTTTACGACACCCTGCGCCGCCACGATCCCGGCCACCTGCTGCTGCGCATCACGCGCGCTGAAGCCGCGCGCGGGCTGGTCGATTTCGGCCGGATCGAGGAGATGCTGGACCGTTCGCCCGTGCTTGACCACCGCAGGCTGGACCGCGTGCCCCCCCTGGCCGCGCCGCTGCTGCTGGACATGGGGCGCGTCAGGATCGAGGGGCAGGGCCGGATGCGGCTGGCCGAGGCCGAGGCGGCAGCACTGATGCGCGACGCGGGGCTGACCCCGGAAGGACAGGAATGACGGGATACGCCTTCGACTGGCACGGCCTTCGCCTTGAGGCGCGTTGTTCGGGGGCGCTGTGGTGGCCCGAGGGGCGCTGGCTGGTGGTTGCGGACCTGCATTTCGGCAAATCCGAACGCATGGCCCGGCGGGGCGGGGTGCTGCTGCCGCCTTGGGGCGACAGGGACACGCTGCGCCGGCTGTCCGGGGAAATCGAGGCGCTGGACCCCGCCGTTGTCGTGAGCCTGGGCGACGGTTTCGACGACGATGCGGCGGTCGGAGCCCTGGACGATGAGGTCACCGCCGCGCTGACCATTCTGGCTGCGGGGCGGGACTGGATGTGGATTGCGGGCAACCATGATCCGGCGGTACAGGGCGCTGATCTGTCAGGGCGGTGGATGCCGCGGCTGGAACTGGGTACGGCCCTGCTGCGGCACGAGGCGGCCGATCCCGGACCCGACATCAGCGGCCATTATCATCCGGTGGTGCGGCTGGCGGGGGCGCGGCACCGCGCCTTTCTGGTCGGATCGCAGCACCTGATCCTGCCGGCCTTCGGC
>CALLYR010000451.1 GCA_937859005.1 uncultured Paracoccus sp.
ACCGTCACCACGGCGGCGGTAATACGCACCGGATCGTGGCGCCCGCCGGTGGCTGCGGGCCAGACGACCAGCGGGGCCACCAGCGCGGGCAGCACCGACACCGCCGTATAGCGCAGCACCCGTTGCGCCCATTCCGGCACCGGCCGGTTGCCGACCGCGCCCAGGAAGGACCAGCGGATCAGGAAGGTCCCGGCCCCCAGCACCAGGATCACCAGCCAGATCGCGGCATCGGACCAGGCCTGCATCAGCCCCGCCCCCCGATGCGCCGCCGTTCGGCCACGGTTTCCACCCAGGCCCCCGCGCCCATCCCCAACGCCGAGGCCAGCAGAAGCCCGGTGCCGGAAGGCAGCCCTGCGAAGGCCAGCGCCGACAGGATCGCGACCAGCGCCGCCGCCAGATGGGCCGGCGTCCGCAGCATCGGCGCGATCATCGCAAGGAAGGTGATCGG
Source organism: uncultured Paracoccus sp. (assembly GCA_937859005.1). GTDB lineage: Bacteria > Pseudomonadota > Alphaproteobacteria > Rhodobacterales > Rhodobacteraceae > Paracoccus. The sequence continues at coordinate 449 of CALLYR010000451.1, forward strand.
AATCGCGAAATCCAGCGGCCAGTGGGCGGGAATCGCGTTTCCGGCCGTCGCGCCGATCAGGGTGAACAGCATCCAGGGCGGGCAGAGCATGACCGACGTGCCCAGGAAATAGGCGAATCGCTGCGCCACGGTCAGGCGCGGGTTCGCCTCGAAATGCTGGATGCCCAGACCATAGGTCTGATCGACCAGCAGATAGGCGACCACCGCCCGCTGCCATGGCGCCGCCGCCCCCAGCCAGGGCGTCAGAGAGGCCGAATACATCGCCATGCGCAGGTTGACCGCCAGGCTCGATGCCAGCACCAGCAGCACCGGCGCGTGATCCGTCATCAGCTGCACCGCCGTGAACTGCGACGCCCCCGCCAGCACCAGCACGGAAAAGCCCATCGTCTGCAGGATATCCAGCCCCGCCCCGGTCGCCACCACCCCGAACAGCAGCGCGAAGGGCACCAGCACCAGCAGGAACGGCAGCGCCTGCACCACCCCATGCCGGAACGACTGCGGCAGGGTGCGGGCAAGCGCGCGCTGTTCGGCCGGCGAGATGTCGGCGGCGGGACTGTTCATGGGCAGGGACCTTGATCGCGTTTCGCCGCCACATTAGCCACGGCGAGGACAGGCACAAGACGGGCCCGGCCTGCGCAGGCCCGTGGCAAGGGGGCGATCCGCGCATGACCGAACCGGCCGGCTTCCGCATCCGGCACGGCCTGCCGCTGCGCCATCGCGCGCAGGCTGCCGGACTGGTCTGGGCCGCCTTCGGCCCGCAGATCGCCCCCGGCCTGAGCCCGCGGGCGGGCTGCGCGCTGGTGCGCCGGACCTT
>CALLYR010000452.1 GCA_937859005.1 uncultured Paracoccus sp.
CTCCGCCATCTGCATCGCTGCAACGGTCATGTTCTGGTTGTGAGTCCTGACCCTAGGTTTCCTCGTCTTCTATATTGCCCAGTTACACCGTAATGTATTGTAACGGCTAGCGCCCAAGAAATTCTCTCAAGTGATTGCGCGCCCTCATGCGCTAAAATTCTATTCCTGTCAGCATAGCGACCTTCAAAGGTAATTTTATAAGGAATATAAATCAGATCGTCAGGCATGTACGCTAGAATACCACTGGTTTCGTCGTATTCTATACATTGGGGTGGCGTCGTCTAGTTAAAAATCCCAAGCGGAGATCGCCCCCTCACCGATACCCCTCCGCCTGCAACTCGAACAGTTCCCGATACCGGCCGCCCCGCGCCAGCAATTCCCCGTGCGTCCCCATCGCCTCGACCGTGCCGTTCGCCAGCACCAGAATCCGGTCCGCCATCCGCACGGATGAGATCCGATGCGAGATCAGCACGGCGGTTTTCTCCACGGACAGTTCCTTGAACCGCTCGAACACCTCGTATTCGGACCGGGCGTCCAGCGCCGCGGTGGGTTCGTCCAGGATCAGCACCTGCGCGTCGCGCATATAGGCCCGCGCAATCGCGATCTTCTGCCATTCGCCGCCGGACAGTTCGACCCCGTTGGCAAAGCGCTTGCCGATCATCTGGTCGTATCCCGCAGGCAGGCGCTCGATCACCCGGTCGGCCAGCGCGCGTTCGGCGGCCGACCTGATCCGGGCGCGGTCCTCGCGCGCCTCGATACGGCCCACGGCGATGTTGTCCCCGGCGCTCAGGTTGAAGCGCACGAAATCCTGGAAGATCACGCCCATCGCGCCGCGCAGCGCGTCCAGATCGTAATCGCGCAGGTCGCGCCCATCCAGCAGGATACGCCCCTCGTCGGGGTCGTAAAGCCGGGCCAGCAGCTTGACCAGCGTGGTCTTGCCCGCGCCGTTTTCCCCCACCAGCGCCAGCGTCTCGCCGGCGCGCAGGGTAAAGGACAGATGCCGTACGGCCCAGCGCTGGCTGCCGGGATAGCGGAAGCCGACGTCCTGGAACTCGAATCCCTGCCGGATCGGCTGGGGCACGGGCAGGGTGCCGGGGGTAATGTCGGGCTCCACCCGGAAAAAGCTGAACAGATCGTCCAGATACAGCGCCTGCGCCGCGGTCTGGCCGAACGAGGTCAGCAGGTTCTCCATCAGGGTCCGCAGCCGCTGGAACGATCCGGCAAGGAAGGTCAGGTCGCCCAGCGACAGCACCCCCGTCAGCGTCTGCGCCACGATCCACACATAGGCGAGGTAATAGCCCAGCGTCCCCAGCCCCGAAAACAGCGCCCCCCATGCCGCGCGCGCCTGCGCCACCGCGCGGTTCTGGGCATAGAAGCGCCGCGCCAGCGTCAGATAACGGCCCGACAGGAAACTGTGCAGGCCGAACATCTTGATTTCCTTGGCCGTCTCGGCGCTGGCGGCGATCTGGCGGACGTAATCCATCTCGCGCCGTTCGGGCGTGCGGCCGTAATCCAGCGTATAGGAGCGCGCGTTGAAATGCGCCTCGCCCAGAAACGCCGGGATCAGCGTCAGGATCAGCAGCACGACCAGCAGCGGATTATAGGCGATCAGCCCGCCCGCGAAGGTGACGATGGTCACAAGGCTTTCGATCTGAGAAAACAGTTGCCCCATCAGCGACATGCGGAAGGCGGTCTGGCGGCGGGCGCGGTCCAGCTTGTCCTGGAACACCGCATCCTCGAAATGTTTCAGGTCCAGCGTCGCCGCGTGATCCATCAGCCGCATCGACAGGTCGTTGGTCAGCCGTTCCGACAGCAGCGCATCGACCAGCCCGATCGCCCGCGTCAGCAGGTCCTGCGCGATGGCAAGCCCGAATTCGGCGGCCAGCATCCAGCCCAGGCCCGCGGCCAACCCCGCATCCCACCATCCCGCGATGCTGTCGGGATGGCCGGGCAGGGCGGCCAGCCGCACCACCTCGTCCACGATCAGCTTGCCGACATAGAGGGTGGCGACGGGGATCAGCGCCCGCATCAGCCGCAGCGCGGCGGTCGCAAGTGTCAGGCCCGGCCCCGCGCGCCAGATCAGCCGCAGGAAGGGCGGGACGTTCCGCATCGCCGCCCAGCGGTCGCGGAAGCTTTTCGGTGCCGGGCGCGCCTCGAAGGGCGGCATCAGGCGGCGATCTCGGTGCCGGACAGGGGGCCGGGGAAATGGCAGGCGTAACGATGGCCATGCGCCCCGTGCGCGCCCCCGGACAAGGGCGGCACCTCGGCCGCGCAGAGCGCCTGCGCCCGGGGACAGCGGGTGCGGAACACGCAGCCCGACGGCGGGGCAAGGGGCGAGGGCAGGTCGCCGTCCAGCGGGATGATCCGCTTGGCCCGTTCCCGCGCGGGATCGGGGATCGGCACCGCCGACAGCAGGGCCTGGGTATAGGGATGCTGCGGGTTGGCATACAATTCGTCCGCGTCCGCGATCTCCATCACCCGGCCCAGATACAGCACCATCACCCGATCGCTGATATGCTTCACGACCGACAGGTCATGCGCGATGAAGATCAGCGCGAGACCGAGGTCGCGTTGCAGGTCGTCCAGCAGGTTGATGACCTGCGCCTGGATCGACACGTCCAGCGCCGACACCGGCTCGTCGCAGATGATGAGCATGGGTTCCACGATCAGGGCGCGGGCGATGCCGATGCGCTGGCACTGGCCGCCGGAAAATTCATGCGGATAGCGGTTGATCTGGTTCGGCAGCAGGCCGACCCGGTCCATCATCTGCTTGACGCGGGTCTTCACCTCGGCGCGCGAAAGGCCGCGCTGATGCGTGGTCAGGGGTTCGGCGATGATCTGGCCCACGGTCATGCGGGGGTTCAGCGACGCCAGCGGATCCTGGAACACCATCTGGATGTCGCGGCGGTATCGCAGCATCTGGCGCGGCGACAGGGACAGCAGGTCGGTCCCGTCCCGCCAGATTGCCCGTCCCGTTGCCGGAACCAGCCCGATCAGCGCGCGGGCCAGAGTCGATTTCCCGCAGCCGGATTCGCCCACGACGCCCAGCGTCTCGCCCGACAGCAGGGTGAAATCGACGCCCGCCACCGCCTGCAGCTTGCGCGCGGGCGTCCAGGGCATGTCGCCGTCGCGGCGGATGTCGAAGCTTACCCGCAGGTCGCGGACATCGAGAAGGGGGGCGGGCGTGGTCATGGGCGACCTCCGGTCGGGTGGCGCGGGCGGGGGCAGGCGGACCCCCGGTTTCCGGGGATACCGGGGCAAGGAAGAACCCGCATCAGGCGCCCCCTTCGGGTGTCACGCCCGCGCTGCCCGCGCCGGCAACAGCGGCATCGGGCAGGCGCTCCGGCAACTCGCCCGCCGTGCGTTCAAGCATCTGGGCGGCGGCGGGTTCGTCAGCCTCGGCCCGCGCGGGCGGGCCGGCCCAGACCCGTTCCGCCGCGGCATGGCAGGCGCGGGCGCGCTGATCGCCAAAGGCTTCCAGCGGCGGCATCACTGGGATGCAGATTTCCATCACATAGGGGCAGCGCGGGGCGAAGGGACAGCCCGCCGGAGGCTGCGTCATGTTCGGGGGCGATCCGGGGATCGCGGACAGGCGCGCGCCCTTCTGGTCCACGCGCGGGATCGCGGCCAGCAGGCCCTGCGCATAGGGGTGCGAGGGCGCGGCGAACAGAGGGTCCACCGGCGCCCGCTCCATCACGCGGCCGCCATACATCACCATCACCCGCTCGCACGAGCCTGCGACGACGCCAAGATCATGGGTGATCA
>CALLYR010000453.1 GCA_937859005.1 uncultured Paracoccus sp.
GGCCTTTCTGCCCCCGGTCGAGGGCGGGGTGGACGTGACCTTCGAGAACCTGCCGCTGCCCGTGGGCGTCCTGCGGATCGAGGCCGTGGCGCCCGCGTCCGAACCCGAGCCTGCCCCCGAACCCGACCGTCCGCCGCGGCTGAAATGGTGACTCAGTAGCCCCGCGACCTGTCCACAAGATACAGCAGCGGTCGCCCCTCCATCGCGCGGCGCAGGTTTTCCGCAACGACCAGCGATGCGGTCGCGGGCCGGGTATCGGCGGCGACATGGGGCGTGACGGTCACGCCGGGATGCGACCAGAACGGATGGCCGGGGGGCAGCGGTTCGGTGCGGAACACGTCCAGCACCGCATGGCGCAGACGCCCCCGGTCCAGCGCGGCAATCAGCGCGTCGTCATCGATCATCGTGCCGCGCCCCGGATTGATGATCGTGGCCCCCTGCGGCAGCAACGCCAGCCGTTCCGCATCCAGCAGGTTGCGGGTGCCCGGCGTGTCGGGCAGCAGCGAGATCAGGATCTCCGCCCGCCCCAGCGCCTCGGCCAGACGGTCGCCGCCCAGAACCCCGATACCCTCGACCGCGCGGCCCGAGGCCGACCAGCCGGTGACGCGGAACCCCAAGCCCGCCAGCACCCGCGCGACCGCTGCGCCCAGTTCACCCATGCCCAGCACCGTGACGCCGCGTTCGGACGCCAGCGGCGGCACCGTCCCGTTCCGCCAGACCCCGTCCTGCGCGTAATCGTCCATTCGCAGATGCGCCCGCAGCGCCCATCCGGTGCAGTATTCCATCATCCCCTGCGCCAGCCCCGGATCGACCATGCGGCACAGGGGCTGGGTCAGCGTGTCGTTGCCGACGATCCGCTCGACCCCCGCCCACAGGCTCTGCACGATGCGGGCGCGGGTGAAGGGCCGAAAATCCAGCGGACCGCCGGTTTCTGGAAAGCCGGGCGCATGGATCAGCGCGTCGAAGGACGCGGGGTCGCCTTCGCGCGCCAGTTCCATTTCCGGGCAGGCGGCGCGCAGATGCGGCGCCCATTCGTCCCACAGGGCCGCGCGGGCGGCAAAGAACACCCGCATCTCAGCGTGGCCTGTTCACATGCGCGGACTGCACGATGCCGAAAGCCATCAGCAGGATTGTCAACTGCGTCCCCCCGTAACTGACCATCGGCAGCGGCACGCCCACCACAGGCATCAGGCCCATGACCATGCTCATGTTCACGGCGAAGTACAGGAAGAACGTCCCCGCGATGCCCAGCGTCAGCAGGCTTGCGAAGCGGTCGCGGTTGGTCAGCGCCGAATGGATGCAGAAGGCCAGGATCAAACAGTAAAGCGTCAGCAGCGTCATCGTGCCGACAAAGCCGAACTCCTCGGCCAGCGTGGTGAAGATGAAGTCGGTGTGCTTTTCCGGCAGAAAGTTCAGCCGCGATTGCGTGCCCTGCATGAAGCCGCGCCCCGACCAGCCGCCCGAGCCCAGGGCGATCTGCGCCTGGGTGATGTTGTAGCCCGCCCCCAGCGGATCGGTGGTGGGGTCGAGAAAGGTGTCGATGCGGCGGAACTGATAATCGTGCAGCAGCTGCCAGTCGGTGCCCCGGCTTTTCAGCACCGTGAACACCAGCCCGCCCACCAGCGCGATCACCGCGCCGAAATACCACAGGCTGACGCCCGCCACGAACATCAGGATGCCGCCGCCCGCCACCAGCATCATCGAGGTGCCCAGATCCGGCTGCACCAGCACCAGCGCCGTCGGCAGCAGGATCAGCGCGACCGGGATCAGCACCCACAGGGGCCGCGACACGCGGTCCAGATCCAGCCAGTCGTAATAGGCCGCCAGCACCAGCACCAGCGCGACCTTGGTCAGTTCGGACGGCTGCAGCCGGATGGGACCAAGATCCAGCCAGCGCTGCGCGCCCATCGTGGTATGTCCGACCAGATCGACCGCGACCAGCATCAGGATGCAGGCCAGATAGGCAAAGACGGACACCGACCGCCAGAACCAGATCGGCACGAAGGCCAGCGCCACCATCGCCACCATGCCGCCCGCAAAGCGTTCCATCTGGGGTTCGGCCCAGATCTCGGCCCGGCCCCCCGACACCGAATACAGCATCAGGAACCCGGCCGAGGCGACAGCGGCCAGCAGGAACACCAGCGGCCAGTTCAGATGCAGGATCTTGCGCCAGCCGGCCGGCACCTGCGCCACCTTGGAGTCGAGATAGCTCATGTCCGTCAGGCCCTCGCGCGGGTGGTGCCGGTCTGGGCGGCGGGGGCGGGCATCAGGCGCATCCGGGCGCGCATCGCCTCGGCCGCGCCGCGTTCGCCGGGGGGATAGGCGCTCAGCGGCGGCAGGCCGCCGGCCAGCGCGAACAGCAGGATGTCGCGGGCGATGGGGGCCGCGACCGCCGAGCCGCCGCCGCCATGTTCGACGACGACCGACACCGCGTATCTGGGGTCCGCCACGGGGGCGAAGCAGACAAACAGCGCATGGTCGCGCCGTATCCACGGCAGCTGATCGTTGGATATGACCCCGCGCGCCCGTTCGGCGGCGGTGATGTTGCGGACCTGGCTGGTGCCGGTCTTGCCCGCCATGCGCCATTCCGGCGTCTCGATCCGCGCCCGCCGGGCGGTGCCGCTGCCCCCGTTCATCACGGCATCCATTCCGGCGCGCGCGATCTTCAGATGCGCCTCGTCCAGCCCCAGTCCGGCAAACGGCTGCACCGGTACCGCGACCCCGTCCACCGCCCGCACCAGCCGCGGGCGGACGTCGCGCCCGGTAGCGACCCGCGCGGTCATTAACGCCAGCTGCAGGGGCGAGGCCAGCACGTAACCCTGTCCGATCGAGGCGTTGATCGAATCCCCGACCTGCCATTCCTGATCGTAACGCGCCCGTTTCCATGCGCGGTCGGGCGCGATCCCTTCGGCGATGGCCGACATCGGCAGATCGTGGCGCACCCCGATCCCCAGCCGCCGGGCCATTGCGGCGATCCGTTCGATGCCGACCTTCTGCGCCAGTTCGTAATAGAACACGTCGCAGGACCGCTCGAGGCTCTGGATCACGCCGACCGATCCGTGGCCGCTCCGGCTCCAGCAGTGAAAGCGGCGGCCGGCGACCGTGGTATGGCCGGGACAATAGAACCGCGAGCCCGCGTCGATCACGCCCGCATCCAGCCCGGCCAGCAGCGTCACCATCTTGAAGGTCGATCCGGGCGGATAGACGCCCTGCACCGTCTTGTCGGCCAGGGGGCGGTGGTCGTGTTCCATCAGCGCCTTGTAATCGGTGCTGGAAATGCCCCGGACGAACAGGTTGGGGTCGAATGTGGGGGCCGAGGCGCTGGCCAGCAGGTCGCCGGTCTGCGCGTCCATCACCACGGCAGCGGCGCTTTCCTCGCCCAGCCTCTGGATGGCGAAGTTCTGCAGGGCCGCATCCAGCGTCATCTGGATGGTGGCGCCCTGCTGGCCCTCGATCCGTTCCAGTTCGCGCATCTCGCGCCCGGCGCTGTTGACCTCGACCTTGCGGGTCCCGGCCTTGCCGCGCAGCAGCGGTTCCAGTTTCGCCTCGACCCCCAGCTTGCCCAACTGCACCTCTGGCAGCATCAGGACGGGATCGGGATTTTCCATCCGGGACAGGTCGTAATCGGACACGGGTCCGACATAGCCCAGCACATGCGCGAAATCGCCCGCCCCCGGATAGCTGCGCGACAGGCCCGATTCGGGCGTCACGCCGGGCAGGGCGGGGGCATTGACCGCGACCGAGGCGAACTGGTCCCAGGTCAA
>CALLYR010000454.1 GCA_937859005.1 uncultured Paracoccus sp.
CTGGCGCTGTCCGCCCGCCTGCTGAATGCCGTCAAGGACCGCAACGGGCTGGAAGGCCACGCCGTCGAGGACGTGATCTGGGGCAACGTGACCCAAGTCATGGAACAGGGCGGCTGCCTCGCCCGCTCGGCGGTGCTGGCGTCCGGTCTGGACCAGTCGATTCCCGGCCTGTCGATCAACCGCTTCTGCGCGTCCGGCATGGAAGCCGTGAACCTTGCCGCCAACCAGGTCAAGGCAGGCGCAGGCCGGGCCTATATCGCCGGGGGCGTGGAAATGATGAGCCGCGTGCCCATGGGAACGGACGGCGCTGCCATCGCCGTGGACCCCAGCCTTGCGATGAAGGTCTATTTCGTCCCGCAGGGCATTTCCGCCGACATCATCGCCACCGAATACGGCATCACCCGCGACGAGGCCGATGCGCTGGCCGTGGAAAGCCAGCGCCGCGCCGCCCGCGCCTGGCAGGAAGGGCGTTTCGCGAAATCAATCGTCCCGGTGCGCGACCAGAACGGGCTGCTGATCCTCGACCGCGACGAATACATGCGGCCCCAGACCACGATGGAGGATCTGGCGAAACTGAAGCCCGCCTTCCAGGAAATTGGCGAGGTCATGCCCGGCTTCGACAAGGTGGCGATGCTGAAATATCCGCATCTGGACCACATCGACCACGTCCACCACGCCGGGAACTCCTCGGGCATCGTGGACGGGGCGGCGGCCGTTCTGATCGGCAGCAAGGAATGGGGCGATGCGATGGGATTGACCCCCCGCGCCCGCATCCGCGCCACCGCCAAGATCGGGACCGACCCCACCATCATGCTGACCGGCCCGGTGCCCGTCACCGAAAAGATCCTGTCCGACAGCGGCATGGGCATCGGCGACATCGACCTGTTCGAGGTGAACGAGGCGTTTTCCGCCGTCGTGCTGCGCTTCATGCAGGCGTTCCAGGTCGATCCGGGCCGCGTCAACGTGAACGGCGGCGCCATCGCCATGGGCCACCCTTTGGGCGCGACCGGCGCCATCATCATCGGCACGCTGCTGGACGAACTGGAACGGCAGGACAAGGAAACCGGCCTCGCCGCGCTGTGCATCGCCTCCGGCATGGGCGCGGCCACCATCATCGAGCGGGTGTGAGTATGACCTTGCGAGTTATTGGTATATCTTCGAGAACTGGCGATCTTCATGAATTGCTGAAAATGCCCTCCAAAGGAAAGTATCAGCTTCATTGGGGCGCTTCCTCAAAGAAACGCAAAAGCAACACTCCAGTCCTTTGTGACAATATCGAAGACGCCGTAGAATATATCCGGCAAGGCCATCATCCTCGTATGCGGAATATCACCCAAAAGCATGGGCATCCGCGCAAGACACAAGCACCAGACATTATGGCTCCTTCTAGCCTTATTATGTTGTGTCAGCAGTCCACGGGCGAATGGCTTCAGGAGAAAATCTGATGACCGACTTCACCATGCAGAAGGACGCCGACGGCGTCGCCATCATCGCCTGGGACGTGCCGGGCAAGTCGATGAACGTGCTGTCGCTGGACGGCGCGGCGGAACTGGACGCGCTCATCGACGATGCGCTGGCCGATCAGGCCGTGAAGGGCATCGTCATCACCAGCGGCAAGTCCGACTTTGCCGCCGGGATGGACCTGAACGTTCTCGCCCGGATGAAGGAAGGCGGCGCGCAGGCGGTGTTCGACGGCGTGATGGGCCTGCACCACCTGCTGCGCAAGATCGAGCGCGCGGGCATGGACCCCAAGACGCTGAAGGGGGGCAAGCCCATCGCCGCCGCCCTGCCCGGCAGCGCGCTGGGGATCGGGCTGGAACTGCCGCTGGCCACGCACCGCATCTTTGCCGCCGAGAATCCCGGGGCGAAGATCGGCCTGCCGGAAATCATGGTCGGCATCTTTCCGGGCGCGGGCGGCACGACCCGGCTGGTGCGCAAGCTGGGCGCGATGGCCGCGGCCCCCCTGCTGCTGGAAGGCAAGCTGAACGCCCCCGAGGCCGCCAGGGCCGCGGGCGTCATCGACGAGGTCGTGGCCGATCCGGTCGCCGCCGCGCGCGACTGGGTGCTGAAGGCCACGGACGCCGACATCGTCAAGCCGTGGGATGCCAAGGGCTATAAACTGCCGGGCGGCGCGCCCTATACGCCTTCGGGCTTCATGACTTTCGTCGGCGCCAGTGCGATGGTGCTGGGCAAGACGATGGGCGTCTATCCGGCGGCGAAAGCGCTGCTGAGCGCGGTCTATGAAGGCGCGCTTGTGCCCTTTGACACCGCGCTGCGGATCGAGGCGCGCTGGTTCACCCATGTGCTGATGAACCCCTCGTCCGCCAACATGATCCGGTCGCTGTTCATCAACAAGGAAGCGCTGGAAAAAGGCGCGAACCGCCCCGAGGCGCCCGACCAGGCGGTCCGCAAGCTGGGCGTCCTTGGCGCGGGCATGATGGGCGCGGGCATCGCCCATGTCGCGGCCAATGCGGGGATCAAGGTCGTGCTGATCGATTCCACGCAAGAGGCCGCCGACCGCGGCAAGGCCCATTCGGCGGACCTGCTGGACAAGGGCATCGCGCGCAAGAAGGTGACCGAGGAGAAGAAGGCCGAGGTTCTGGGCCGGATCACCGCCACCACCGATTACGCTGCGCTGGACGGCTGCGACCTGATCGTCGAGGCGGTGTTCGAGGATGTGGGCGTCAAGGCCAAGGTCACGCGCAAGGCCGAGGCCGTGATCCCCGGGGATGCGATCTTTGCCACCAACACCTCGACCCTGCCGATCGGCGAACTGGCCAAGGCCAGCGCGCGGCCGGACCAGTTCATCGGCATCCACTTCTTTTCCCCGGTGGACAAGATGATGCTGGTGGAAATCATCCGGGGGGCGCAGACCGGCGACCGCGCGGTGGCCAAGGCGCTGGATTTCGTGCGCCAGATCCGCAAGACGCCCATCGTCGTCAACGATGCGCGGTTCTTCTATGCCAACCGCTGCATCATTCCCTATATCAACGAAGGTATCCGCATGGTCGGCGAGGGGGTGAACCCCACGCTGGTCGAGAATGCGGCCAAGATGATGGGGATGCCGCTGGGGCCGCTGCAACTGGTCGACGAGACCTCGATCGACCTGGGGGTCAAGATCGCCAAGGCGACCCGCGCCGCGATGGGCGGGGCCTATGCCGACGACGACGTGGACGCGGTGCTGTTCCGCATGGCCGATCAGGGGCGCATGGGGAAAAAGGCCAATGCGGGCTTTTACGCCTATGACGAGGCGGGAAAGCGTCAGGGCCTGTGGGAAGGGCTGGACGCCGCCTGGCCGCGCGCCGAGGAACAGCCGGAACTGACCGAGGTGCAGCACCGGCTGATGTTCGCGCAGGCGCTGGAGGCCGTGCGGGCGCTGGAATCGGGGGTGCTGACCGACATCCGCGAAGGCGATGTCGGCGCGATCCTGGGCTGGGGTTTCGCGCCCTGGACCGGTGGTCCGTTCGGCTGGCTGGACATGCTGGGGGCCGAGCGCGCGGTGGAGATCGCGGATGGCTTGGCTGCACGCCAGGGCAAACGTTTTGCCGCGCCCGCCCTGCTGCGCGATATGGCAGACAAGGGCGAAAGCTTCCATGGCCGCTTCGGCCAGCGGGCGAAACAGGCAGCCTGACGGAGGCAGGCCGGGCGTCACGCCCGGCCTGCCTCCGGCGGGGGAATCTGGGCAGGGAAGACGGGCGCAGGGTGATCCTTGGCGCCCGTTCTGTTTGCAAGATCATGCTGCGCGGCAGCCATGCGCCGGGAAA
>CALLYR010000455.1 GCA_937859005.1 uncultured Paracoccus sp.
ATGGCCCGCCACTGGTCATAAACCGCGGGCTCGATCACGAACGGCTCGTGCGGCCATTGCAGATGCGCGCGCGCCGCCGCGATTTCCTCGGCGCCCAAGGGCGCGCCGTGAACGTCATGGCTGCCCTGCCTGTTGGGTGCTCCCCAGCCGATGACCGACCGGCAGGCGACCAGCGAGGGGCGCGGATCGCGCCTCGCGGCCTCGATGGCGGCGGCGATCTCCTGCGGGGCGTGGGCGTCGCAGGCAACCGTGTGCCAGCCGCTTGCCGCAAACCGCGCCATCTGGTCGGTCGAGGTGGACAGGTCGGTCCCCCCGTCGATGGTGATGCGGTTGTCGTCCCACAGCACCACCAGCCGGCCAAGGCCCAGGTGCCCCGCCATGTCGATCGCCTCGTGGCTGATCCCTTCCATCAGGCAGCCGTCGCCCGCGATGACGTAAGTCCAGTGATCCACCAGATCGTCGCCCCAGCGCGCATTCGCCATGCGTTCCGCCAGCGCCATGCCGACCGCCGTCGCGATCCCCTGGCCCAGCGGGCCGGTCGTGACCTCGATCCCGTCCGCATGGCCGTATTCCGGGTGCCCTGCCGTGCGTGCGCCAAGCTGGCGGAACCGCTTCAGTTCCTTAACCGGCATATCGGCATAACCCAGCAGGTGGTTGACCGCGTAAAGCAGCATCGACCCATGCCCCGCCGACAGCACGAAGCGGTCGCGGTCGGGCCATGCCGGGTCGGCCGGGTCGATGGTCACGAAGCGTTCGAACAGCACCGCCGCCACGTCGGCCATGCCCATCGGCATCCCCGGATGGCCGGAATTCGCCGCCTGCACCGCATCCATCGCCAGCGCGCGGATGGCATTGGCCATGGCGCGTTCCGCCATGCCGGGGGATTTGACCGTCACATGCGTGTTCATGGGATCAGGCTTTCCTTGCGGTATCGACCAGCCGCAGAAGCAGCGGGGTCAGGATCAGCTGCATGGCAAGGTCGAGCTTGCCGCCGGGAATGACGATGGAATTGGCGCGGCTCATCCACGACCCCTGGATCATCGAGGTGAGATAGGCGAAATCGATCCCCCGCGGATTGCGGAAGCGGATCACCACCAGGCTTTCGTCCGCCGTGGGAATCCAGCGCGCGATGAAGGGGTTCGAGGTGTCCACCACCGGCACCCGCTGGAAGTTGATGTCGGTCTGGGTGAACTGCGGGGTGATGCAATGCACATAGGCGTGCATCCGGCGCAGGATCACATCCGTCACGGCTTCGGTCGAATAGCCGCGGTGGGCGCGGTCGCGGTGGATCTTCTGGATCCATTCCAGGTTGATGACCGGGACCACCCCGATCTTCAGGTCGGCCAGCGCCGCCAGATCGACGCCGCCCGCCTTCACCGCGCCATGCAGCCCTTCATAGAACAGCAGGTCCGAGCCGGGCTCCAGATCGCGCCAGGGCGTGAATTCGCCAAGGCCCACGCCCCAGCGTTCGGATTCCTCGGCATTGTGGACATAGTTGCGGGTCCGGCCGGTGCCGTCTTGGGCATACTGGCGGAACACCTCCTCCAGCCTTTCAAGCTCGTTGGCGTCAAAGGAGAAATGGCTGAAGGAATGGTCGCCCGCCTCGGTCCGCCGGGCCAGTTCCGCCTTCATGTCGGCGCGGTTATGGCGGTGGAAGGCGTCGCCCTCGATGCTGACCGCCTTGATGCCCTCGCGCCGGAAGATCTGGTCGAAGGTATGCTTGACGGTCGATGTGCCCGCGCCTGACGAGCCGGTGACGGAAATGATCGGGTGCTTCGTGCTCATGGTCCTCAGGTCCGGAACAGGCTGCGGGTGCCGAACAGGGCCGAAGTCTCGGACGGCGGCAGGTCGTGATAGACGGCGACGCGGGCGACCTTCTCGGCCGAGCCGAAGACGAAGGGCGTGCGCGCATGCAGGCTGGCGGGCACCAGGTCCAGGATGCGGTCGAAGCCGTCGGTGGCGCTGCCGCCCGCCTGTTCGACCAGCATCGCGATGGGCGCGCATTCATAGACATGGCGCAGCCGCCCGCGTTCGTATCCCTTGCGCTGATCGGCGGGATACAGGAACACGCCCCCGCGGGTCAGGATGCGGTGGGTTTCGGCCACGAGGCTTGCGATCCAGCGCATGTTGAAATTGCGCCCGCGCGGTCCCTCGGCGCCCGCGGTCAGGTCGTCGATGAAGGCGCGCACGGGCCTGGCCCAGTGGCGATAGTTCGAGGCGTTGATGGCGAATTCGCTGCTGGTCCGCGGCACCCGGATGCTGGCCCGCGCCGGGGCGAACCGTCCGGTTGCCGGGTCCAGCACCCAGCAGCGCACCCCGTGCCCCGTGGTCAGCATCAGCGCGCATTGCGGGCCATAGATGACATAGCCCGCCGCGACCTGTCCGGTACCGGGCCGCAGGAAGCTGGCCGCCGGGCTGTCGCCGGCCGGCAGGATGGAAAAGATCGTCCCGATCGAGACATTCACGTCGATGTTCGATGATCCGTCCAGCGGGTCGATGGCCAGCGCCAGATGACCCGCCGGGTTCATCCCGATCACCTCGGGCTGTTCTTCGCTTGCGTAATGGCGCAGGGTGCTGCCCGCCAGCGCGTCCTGGAACATGCGGTCCGCGATGACATCCAGTTCCCGCTGCGCATCGCCGTGGCCGCTGTGCCCGACGCTGCCGGCCAGATCCGCCTCAATGCCGTTGGCGGCGATCAGGCGGGCGAGGTCCGCCGCAGTGCGCGCGATCCGCGACAGGACATCCGCCAGCCCCGGATCGTCGGTGAATGGTGCGTCGTCGATCACCTTGCTCTCCTTGCCTCTGCAGGGACAGGCTTGCCGCAGGTCGGGAGATATGGAAATTTAATAGTTATGGCGTCTGATTCAGAAAGATTGAACGTCTCGTCCGTTCGGGCGATGTCCCCGCGCGGAATGCGCGCGCTGCTGGCGGTGGCGGAACAGCGGTCCTATGCGGCGGCGGCCGATGTCCTGGGGCTGACGGCGCCTGCGTTGCATGCACGGATCAGGGCGCTGGAAAACACCCTCGGCTGCCCGCTTCTGTGCCGGGCCGAGGATGGCCGGTCGGAACTGACCGAGATCGGCCGCCGCGTGGCGCAGGCGGCGGGCGACATCGACGTGCAGCTTGCCCGCATGGCCGAGGATGTGGCGGCGCTGCGGGCCGGAAAGGCCGGGAACGTGGTTCTGGGCACGGTGTCCACTGCCAAGTATTTCGCGCCCATGCTGGTCCAGCGCCTGCGGGGCGCGCTGCCCGACGTGGACATCCAGCTGCGCGTCGGCAACCGGCAGAGCGTGGTCGAGGGCATCGCCTCGGGGCGGCTGGACCTGGCAATCATGGGCCGCCCCCCGCGCATGCCCGCGGTCGAGGCGGCGGTCATCGCCCCCCATCCGCATGTGCTGGTCGCGCCCGCGGGCCACCGGCTGGTCGGCCTGTCCGAGGTCCCGGTGGCCGAGCTTTACGGCGAGACCTTCCTGGTGCGCGAGGAGGGGTCGGGCACCCGCATTCTGGCGACGCGCTGGCTGGACCGGATCGGCGAGGGCTTTCCCTTCGGCCAGTTCGAGATGGACAGCAACGAGACCATCAAGCAGGCGGTGCTGGCCGGTATGGGGCTGGCGCTGCTGAGCCAGCACACCGTCCTGCAGGAACTGGCCGACGGGCGGCTGCATCTGCTGCGGATGCCGGGGCTGCCGATCCTGCGGCACTGGTTCGTCGTCCGCCTGCCCACGGCCCCCATCATGCCGGTAAAGGGCCGGATCTGGGATCTGGTCATCGACCTGAACGGGGCGGTGCCGATGATCGGGGGCTGAGCGGTCCCGCGGTCCGGGACGGAGCCTGTCTTGCGCATGAAAGGCTCGGATCGGTCCTTGCTGCCCGGCATGCGCCTTAAATTATGATGCCTTCCCCGCCGCCGCCGGTTTCAGGCGGTCCGCATTCGGGCAGTTCGGAACGTCGGGGTCCCTGCAAGGCCGCCCCGTTCCCGGTTGCCGGTGGAATCGGCCATGCAATCTGCAACCTGCTGGTCTTGCACAAGATCGCCTTGCGGGGGCGACCGGCCGTTCCCATGCCCGCGGGCCCGTCCGCGCCCCGGATCGTCGGGACCGAGGGCAGGGCAGGACCCCGGCCCCCGCCCGCCAGGCCGTGACTGCGGCACAAGGGAACCTGGGAACCGGGGTCGAGGTGCGCCGTTCGGATTCCGCCGCGAGATGGAACCCCGCGGGGGGAGGAAAGATCATGAGAACCCTTATCCTTGCTGCAGCCCTTGGCCTTGCCGGCATGGGCGCCGCCTGGGCGCAAGGCATGACCGCACAGGACTTCGTCAACAAGGCCGGCAGCGGCGGCATGTTCGAGGTGCAGTCGAGCGAACTGGCCCTGCAGCGGTCGCAGGACGCCAAGGTTCAGGAATTCGCCAACATGATGATCAAGGATCATACGGCGAACAACGAGGAGCTGATGGCGATCGCCAAGAATCAGAGCCTGATGGCGCCGGCCGAACTGATGCCGCCGCACAGCGACATGATGCAGGCCGTCCAGGCCGCCGAAGGCGACGGTTTCGATGCAGCCTATGCCCAGAACCAGGTCACGGCCCACGAATCGGCGGTCGATCTGTTCAAGACCTATTCCGAAGGCGGCGACGATGAGGCGCTCGTCGCCTATGCCAAAAAAAGCCTGCCCGTGCTGCAGCAGCATCTGGAACAGGCCCAGGGGCTGGGGGCGCAGTAGGACCCGCGAAGGCCGCCGGACCCGGCGGCCCTTGCGCATCGGAAGGGCGGAAATCTGGGCAGGGCAAAGGAGTGCAACGGGTCTTCTGTCCTGCTGGGCTTCATTCGGGCAGGACGAAGAAGCCTCCGGCCCCCTCAAGGCAGCCGCGGCTGTCATGGGGGGCGACCGGCGGCTCCGGGCCTGCGGACCGGCTGCTGCCGATTTGCTTCGCTCAGCCGGTCATCGGCGCAAGCATCGCCGTCAGGCGATGCGAACGATTACCGCCAGCAACCTGCCTGCCGTCACGACCACGCCATCCGGGTCCGGGGACAGGATGCTGTCCCCCGCGTCCAGAACCGCTTCTCCGATCCCGGCCCGCTCGCGCGCGACCAGCGCAACGGTGCCGGGGGGCGTCAACGCGCCCGGACCCAGTTCAATCACCTGATGCGAGGACGCGCCGCGGCGGGTCATCACGTTCAGGTCCAGGATGGGGCCGTCCACCAGCCGGCCCGAGACCGCCGCCTCGCCCGGAAAGGTCAGCGGCGCCGCGCCGGGGTTCAGCAGGATACTTCCCCCCTGGAAATCGAGCGCGATCCCAGCCCCTTCGAGCAGCGTCAGGGTGCGGTCGATGCCCCGAAAGGGCGAGAAGGGACCGTCCGAGGCGACCTCGGCCATGCTGAGGCGCCAGACGATATCATCAAAGCCCGCCCCTTCGGGGCAAGCCGCGATCTCATGCGTGACGCCGCCGCCGTTCTTCCACGGCATGGCGCGGGCCTCGCTGCGGCGAAGGACCCTCACCCCCGGATCCCTGGCAGGTTCAGTTTGTGTTCCTTTGCGCAATCGATGGCG
>CALLYR010000456.1 GCA_937859005.1 uncultured Paracoccus sp.
GGATCACGCCCAGGAAGTGCAGCCCGAACAGCACAAGGATCGCGGCGGCGAGATAGCCCAGTTCCGTCCTCCAGCGGGCGAAGGCCGACCCCAGCGCACTCGCCCCCAGCCCCAGCAGGACGAAGATCGTCGTCACCCCCAGCGCAAAGGCGATGGCCCCCATGACCAGCCGCCGTTGCGCGCCCCGCCGCATCCCGCCACCGTCCCGCAATTCGCCCATCGACACGCCGGCCAGATAGGACAGATAGAACGGCACCATCGGCAGGATGCAGGGAGACAGGAACGACAGCAGCCCCGCAAGAATGGCGCCGCCATAGGTGATTTCAGGCATCGTGCTTCCCTTGACGGAACAGCGGGAAAGCCGTCCGCAACACCGCGCGGCGGCCGGGCCCCCGGCCGGCACCCACTTGCGACCGGGGCGCAAGGCTGCGACAACTTGGCACAAGCGTCAACGAGGTTGCTGCCATGTTCCCGACCATTCGCGCCTGTCCCGCACGGCTGCGCCGCGGGGCTGCCGCCGCGACAACGGCGCTGGCGCTGTCGGCGGGCGCGGCGCTGGCGGGCCAGCTTGAACTGCTGATGTTCGAGCGCGAGGGCTGCGCCTATTGCAGGCAGTGGAACGAAGAGATCGGCCCCGCCTATCCCCGCACACCCGAAGGCGCGGCCGCCCCCCTGCGCCGGCTCGACATCAAGGCGCCCCTGCCGCACGGCGTCACCCTGACCGGCCGCCCGCCCGCCTTCACCCCCACCTTCGTGCTGACCGACGACGGGACCGAGGTCGCCCGCATCGAAGGCTATGCGGGCGACGAATTCTTCTGGGTGCTGCTCGACCGGATGCTGGCGCAGGCGGGCTGGACGCCGGACACAGCCGCTGTCCCGCCGAGGCCTGCCCCGCAGACCCCCGCTGCCCCCAACTGACATCCAACGGAGGACCGACATGACCCGAACCGAAACCGCGACTCTGGCGCTGATCGGCGCGCTGATGCTGGGCGCAGGGACCGCATCCGCGCAGCAGGCCACGGGCGGCGCCGCCGCAGGCGAAAACGCCCCCTATGCAAGACAGGTCGAGGGCAGCTTTGCCGATGTCGCCTTTGCCGTCGAACAGGCGATCACGAACGAGGGCCTGGTGATCGACAGCACCAACCACGTCGGCGCGATGCTGTCGCGGACCAAGGGCGACGTGGGCGGCGCCAAGGACCTGTATACCGAGGCCGACACCTATAACTTCTGCTCGGCCATCCAGTCGCGGCAGGCGATGGAGGCCGACATCGCCAATATCCAGTTCTGTCCCTACAGCATCTTCATCTATGAAACCGTGGCCGAGCCGGGCAACATCGTCGTGGGCCACCGTGTCTATCCCGGCGAGGCGATGGCCGGCGTGAACGAGCTGCTGACCCGGATCGTGGACACCGCGGCCGAGTGAGTCGCCCGCCGATTCCAATGCAAAAGGCCCGCGGCGGATGCCACGGGCCTTCGACAGCCGCGAGATCGGGCGGTCAGTCGCCCTCGCCCGGCTTGGGCGAGAAGTATTTCTCCAGCTTGCCAAGCACCCCGTCCATCGCCTCATAGCCCGGCAACGGGTCCTTCTTGCGGGTGATGACGGGCCACTGGTCGGCATAGGTGCGGTTGAACTCGACCCATTTTTCCATGTCGGGTTCGGTATCGGGCCGGATCGCGTCGGCCGGGCATTCGGGTTCGCACACCCCGCAGTCGATGCATTCGTCGGGGTGGATGACCAGCGTGTTCTCGCCCTCATAGAAGCAATCGACCGGACAAACCTCGACGCAGTCCGTGTATTTGCACATGATGCAGTTGTCGGTCACGACATAGGTCATCGGCGCGTTCCTCGGGATTGGGACGGGTCTGACCTAGACCTTTGGTCCGGGCTGTTCAAGCGGCCCGCGCCAGATGCAGCATCCGTTCAGTCCCGGGATTCGGGCGGTTCGGCGGCAGGGGCGTCCAGATCGACATACAGCGCCTGCGCCTCGGCCGGCGGGCCGCGGCGGATGCCGGGGGCCACGACCTGCAGGCTGCGCACACCCCCCGGCACCGCCGCCGTCACGACATCGCCCGGCCGCACGCTTTGCGCGGGCTTGCGGCAGGGCTGGCCATTGACGCGCACGCCCCCCGCCGCGATGCGGTCGGCGGCCAGCGTCCGGGTCTTGAAGACGCGTGCATGACACAGCCAGCGGTCCAGCCGGACCGTGTCGCCCTGGTCGGGCGGGGGCGGATTGCCGCCGCCGCGCACCATCAGCCGCGCACCTGCGTCACGGCTTGTTCTTCAGCGCCGCCAGCACGGCAAAGGGGCTGTCAGGGTCGATGGGCTTGTCCTTGCGGGGCAAAGGCGCGTCATAGCCGCGCTTGCCTTCCGGCTTGCCCGGCCTGGCCCCCTTGGGCTTGCCGCCGCGCCCTTCGCCCTTGGGACCGCCGCCGCCGAACTTGCCGCCGCGCCGTTCGCCGCCGTCGCTGCGGCCCTCGGCCCGTGCCTCGGGCGCGCCCTCGCGGTTCTCGCGCGGGCGGCGGCTGCCGGAACCCTGCCCATCTCCCTCGCCCTCGCGGCGACGATCTCCGCCCTGCCTGAAGCCGCCGCGGCGCTCGGCCCGG
>CALLYR010000457.1 GCA_937859005.1 uncultured Paracoccus sp.
GCCGGCGCGCACCAGCACCGTCTCGCCCAGCTGGACCGAGGCGGCGGGCACCTCGACGGGCTGGCCGTCGCGGATCACGGTCGCGGTCTCGGGCGCGGCCTTCAGCAGATCGGCCAGCGCGCCGCGGGTCTGGCGCAGGGTGCGGGCCTCCAGCCAAGCGCCGAGGCTGAACAGGAAGGTGACGGCGGCGGATTCCCAGTATTCGCCGATGAACAGCGCGCCGATGGCGGCGACGGTCACCAGCAGCTCAATGGAGAAATGCCGGATGCGCAGTGCCTGCACCGCGCGCCAGGCGATGTCGGAGCCGGCGACAAAGGCCGCCGCCAGCATCGCCCCCGCCCAGAGCCCGCGCAGGCCGAACCCGTAAAGGGCGATCAGGCCAAGCACGATCAACGCGCCGCTGGTGAGGGTCAACCATTTGCGCCGCGTCGCGGGGTTTTGCAGCGGGGCGAGGATCGGGGGGGTCATGTCGGATACTCCCTTGCAGAAAGGACGGCCCGCCACCGGGGCGGCGGGCAGAGTTGCGGGATGATCGCCAAGGGGCGGCGGCGTCAGAACGCGGCCGGGCTGGCGCCGTAGCCTGCGGATTTCACCGCCGAGACCAGGGCTTCGACCGGGGCGGCGGCGGGATCATGGGCGACCTCGATGCGGCCAGTGTTGAAATGCACCTTGGCCTCGGCGACGCCGGGCAGCGCCTTGAGCGCCTTTTCGATCTTGACCACGCAGGAGGGGCAGGAAAACTCGTCGCTGCGCAGGATGGTGTTGAGGGGGGCGGACATGGCGTTTCTCCTTTGGCTGTCCGGTCCGGGATCAGACTGGACCTTGCTTGCATCCTCAAGATAGGGTGTCCGCAGGCGCACGGGTATTGGCCGTCAGCGCAAAGGATGCTTGCATGGATGCACAGGACCAGAACTGGGACGATTACCGCCTGTTCCTGGCCATCGCCCAGACCGGCACGCTGTCGGGGGCGGCGCGGCTCTTGGGCGTCACCCATTCGACGGTGTTCCGCCGGCTGGCGGGTTTCGAGGACCGCCTCGGCGTGCGCCTGTTCGAGCGCCTGCCCTCGGGCTACGCCCTGACCGCCGCCGGCGAGGCCATGCAGCAGACCGCCACCCGCATCGACGACGAGATCGCCGCCGTCCGTCGCCGCGTGACCGGCCAGGACCAGCGGCTGAGCGGACAGGTCCGCATCACCGCCACCGACATGCTGGCCATCGGGTTGCTGCCGCCGCATCTGGCGGCGTTCCGGCGCGCATGGCCGGGGATTGATCTGGAACTGCTGGTCTCGGACACGCGGCTCGACCTGACCCGGCGCGAGGCCGATGTGGCGCTGCGGCTTGGCAATCCCGTGCAGGAAACGCTGGTCGGGCGGCGGGTCGGGCGGCTGGCCTTCGGCGTCTATGCCTCTGTTGGCCGCCACCGCGCCGGGATCGCCGAGGATCTGGCGCATAACGACTGGATCGGCTTTGGCAGCGGCCATGCGCCATTGCGGCAAGTGCTGGCCGACTGGCTGCCGGGCCTGCGCCCGCAATTCCGCACCAATTCGATCTCGGCGGCGGTTGCGGCGGCGCGCGCCGGCATCGGCCTTGCGCCGCTGCCCTGCGCCATCGCCGATCCCGACCCCGACCTGGTGCGGGTGGCGGCGTTTCCGGGCGATTTCCGCCTCGACCTGTGGTTGCTGACGCATGAGGATCTGCGCCAAACCGCCCGTATCCGCGCCTTCGTCGATTTCATCGCCGAGGCGCTGGCGGAACAGACCGACCTCCTGGAAGGCCGTCGTCCGGGTGACAAAAAACCGGCCGAGGCGTGAGGCCCCGGCCGGCCCGGTCTTTCGGGCGTGGCTTCAGTCGATCATCTGCCAGCCCGGATGCTCGAAATGCTCACCATAGGCATTCAGCGCCTGAACGATGGTCACCGCGCCGGGCTCCACCTCGCCTGCCTCCAGCGCCGAGATGCCGGTCATCACCTCTCCGAGGATGATATGGAACTGCTCGTCGACCTCGGGTGCCAGCACGCAGTTCTCGACCATGAAATCGACCTGCTTCTGCACGTCGGCGGCAATCCCGCTGGCGACATCCGCCGGCAGGCTGCCCGCGTGGATCGCGTCCAGATTCGCGGTCATGGTGGCGTGGATCGCACTCATGCCGGTGAGCATGTTCTGATCGCCCTGCCACTTGGCGCCATCGTTCAGCACGATCTCCAGCGCGGAGGCGGCATGGCCATCATGGGCAGCGGTCTGCGCGCTGGCGAGGCCGGGTGCCGCCAAGGCGAAGGCCACGGCGAGGACGGTGAGGGGTTTGAGGGTCTGCATGGTCTTCTTCTGGGTTGCTTTTCGGGTCGGGCCGCAACGGATGTTCGAGGGTGCCGTTGCGCGTGGTTTGAAGATAGGCTGCCCGTCTGCACACAGGGATTGGCGAAATCCGCAAGCTGTCCTTGCGCAGATAGGCAGGCCCTCAGGCAAAGTCGAAATGCTCGAAGCGGACCTGGCGCGGGTTCTGGCCAAGGCGGTCAAGCCCCCTGAGCACAGCGCGCCGCAACCCTGCAGGACCGCAGAACCACAGATCGGCCGTGCCGGGCGGGAACGGCGCCGACCGCACCAGCCGCTCGGCTGTCAGCCGGCCATCGCGCCCCGTTGCCACCAGTTCGAAGCTGAATCGCGGGTTGCGCGCGGCGGCGGCCCGCAGGGTTTCCAGCCCGATCGCGTCCTCGGGTGTGCGGACGCTGTGGACAAGGTGGATATGATGGGGGTCGGTCGCGGTCAGGCTGTCGGCCCATGCAAGGAAAGGCGTGATGCCGGCGCCACCCGCCAGCCAGATCTGCCGCGCGCCGCCCCTGCGGAAATCGAAGCGGCCATGAGGGCCCTCGACGCGCACCGTCATCCCTTCGCGAAGGGCATCCGGCAGGCGCCGTGTCCAGCCGCCAAGCGCCCGGATGGCAAGGGTCATGCGACCGTCAGGCGCCGGGGCGCTGGCGATGGTGAAGGGATGCGGCTCGGCAAGGCCGGCCTCCGGCGCGCTGAAAAAGGCGAACTGGCCGGGCCGCCAGCGCATGGCCCGCCCCTTGGGCAGCAGCGTCACCGTGGTGGTATCGCCGTGGCGGCTGACCTGCTCGACCGTGAATGTGCGCCGCCGCAGGCGCGGGGCAATGAACTCGGTCACGATCCAGGCGACCAGCCCGGCGATGGCAAAGCCGTTCAGAAGCACGGCAAGCGACGGATCCGCCCCGGCCGGCATGTCGACGAAGAGCTGGTGAAAGGCGACGATGGCGAACAGGGCGCCCATGAAGCGGTGGCTGAAGCGCCAGAGCTGATAGGGAATCTGGAACCGGGTGAACGGCAGCCGCCGGAACCAGCTGAGCGCGATCAGCACCAGAAGGGCGTTGAAGGCCAGCTCCCCAACATCGCTCGCGGTCTTGCCAAGGCTGGTCTCGCGCACCGCGCGGTCGAAGTCGGGCTGGATCAGGTCGTGCAGGATCATCAGGATGAGCGCCGAGATGCCCAGCCATTTGTGGGCGCGATACATGCGGTCAAGGCCGCCGAACAGCGGCTCCAGCAGGCGCGGGCGCGCAGCGAGGATCAGCGCCTCGCTCATGGCGACGAAACCGGCCGCCCCGACCGCGATGCCGATGGCCGCGTCGGAGCCATGGGATGCGTAGGTGATCAGGCCGAGGCCGGCCGCCAGAACCACCGGCAGCGCCACGAGCAGGACGCCAGCCAGACCCTGGACGCCGCCGTCGATGGCGAATGCGGGCAAGGACAGCCTGCCGCGCATCCGGTGAAACTTGCCAAGGGTTCCTGCTGTATCCGTCATTGCCTCACCCCTCCGAGCCCGATTCCAAGCCTGTATGTTCCCGAACTCTGGGAGACAAAGCTGACGGAGGACTGACGCAAGTGGCCTTGGCGCGTCAGCTTTGCGTCAGCAGCGTGATCGGCGGTAAGAAGCCGGTGGCCGCGTTACTTACGTGGGATACATGAAGTGCACGGAGCAGCAGACAGGCTCGCGGCGACGCTGCCTTCCTCGGCACTTTCCGAGGTATCGACGCGCCCTGGTGGACAAGCCAAGGTACGACAGTGCCCGTCGCGCCCATCGCGTCGAAATGGAATGGCTCGGCTGTTCGATGTTGGTAACGCGAAGATATCGACCATCGAGCGGCCCGTCGCCACGATGCATGGCAGCGAACTCAGCCCTGACGCATGATGCACAATTGTGCCCATTTCGGCGCGGGACAGGCGCGGTATCCCGTGCCACCATCCCCGCGCAGCGAATCCCCTGCCGCTCTTTGAAACTGTGAATCTGTGAAACGGGCCGGGCGTGTCGCTCCGGTCGAGGCGTCTGGCGCTTCCCGAAATGGCGCTGCCCGGCCCGGTAATTGCACCGGCGGTTTCCATGAGGCCGGATCAGTAATCCGTCTCGACATAGACCCCGGCACAGTCGCAGGCGACCGCGGCCGCCGTGGCGCCATTGTTCATGTAGAGGCGCGGTGTCAGGAACTGCGACGCAGCGGGGAGGTCTGCACTAATCTCCTGCTCGAATATCGCCCCCGACACCTCGTCCACGACCCGCACCCAGACCGATGATCCGTTCGGTGGGGCCGCGATGAACAAGGTCAGCACGCCACCGGTCGCAATCGCGAACGAGGCGCCCATATCGGTCACGGCCGGAGCACCGGATGCATCATTGGCAACCAGCTGCCAGCGGCTGTGGGTGCCGCGCTGGAAGCCGATGCCGATGCAGTTGACGGCAGTGGCGAGGGTCAGCGTGGTGGCCA
>CALLYR010000458.1 GCA_937859005.1 uncultured Paracoccus sp.
GGCCAGCCGCCCGTAGGGCGGCCAGTGGCCGGGCCGGCGTGCGGCGGCCTCGGCTGCTGCGCACACGTCTGGGGGCGTCGCTGGGACGTCTTCAACGACGTCGGACGCCTGCGCAGCGTCCTCGTCCACCGGCCCGGCCTCGGCGGGGCGTGCGGGTCCGGGGTCAGGCTCGGGTGCCGTGCGCGGAACGGGGTCCGCGACGGCGGGTGCGGCCGGGGTCTCGGCCACGGGCTCGGGCGTGGCAGAGAGGGCGGGGGCTTCCTCGCCCTCGATCCGGTTCGACAGGCCCAGCCGGTGGACCTTGCCGATCACGGCGTTGCGGGTGACCCCGCCCAGTTCCTTGGCGATCTGGCTGGCGGACTGGCCTTCCGTCCAGGACATCGGCGGCTCCTTGGCGGGGCGGCGCGGGGCGGGGTTGCACATCGCGCGCCGCGCGGGTCTAAGCGGGATGCTTGGGAATAGCGTCTGGAACCCGCGATTTCAAGGATCACCCGCCATGACCGACCCGATCACCACGCTGCGGCCCTATGCCGAAACGCCCGTCCGCCGATTTGGCCGGATCAACTGGCTGGGGCTGCGGACGCTGGCGGGACGGGAAATCATGCGCTTCATGGCCGTCTGGCAGCAGACGGTCTTTGCGCCGCTGATGACGGCAGGACTGTTCGTCGTCGTCTTTGCGCTGGCGCTGGGCCAGGGGCGGGCGGATGTGATGGGGCTGCCGTATCTGGCGTTCCTGGGGCCGGGCATCCTGATGATGACGGTGATCCAGAACTCGTTCGCCAACAGTTCGTCCTCGATCATCTCGGCCAAGATGCAGGGCAACATCGTCGATACGCTGATGCCGCCGCTGTCGGCGGGGGAAATCCTTGCGGGCTATCTGATCGGATCGCTGGTGCGCGCGCTGATCGTGGCGACGGCGATCGGGACCGGCATGGCGCTGGTGCTGGGGCAGGGGCCGGCGCATCCGCTGTGGGCGCTGGTCTTCGTCGTGCTGGGGGCCTTGATGCTGGGCGGCCTTGGCGTGATCGGGGGCATCTTCGCGCAGAAGTTCGACCAGATGGCGGTCATCACCAACTTCATCGTGACGCCGCTGAGTTTCCTGTCCGGCACCTTCTATTCCGTCGCGGCCCTGCCGGAACCTTTCCGCACGCTGTCGCACTGGAACCCGATCTTCTATCTGATCGACGGGGCGCGCTATGGCTTTGCCGGGGCCGGCGATGCGCCGCCCGGACGGGGGCTGCTGGTCTGCGCCGCGACCGTTGCGCTGGTGCTGTTCATCGGTTGGCGCTGGCTGCGGTCGGGATACCGGATGAAGCCGTGAAAACGGCGTTGAAGGGGCACGCGGCCTGCGCTAACGCTGCGTCGCATGAAGGTTTTCCGCACGCCCGCGCTGCGCCGACGCTGACGGACCCGGCCCCTGCCGTGGCTGCCGCCGTGTTCGTCCTTCCTCTCCTCCAATCCAGCCGCAAGGGACCGACCCATGATCGACGCCGTCCTGCCCACCTATAGCCGCGCGCCCATCGCATTCAACCGGGGCGAGGGGGCCTGGGCCATCGCCCAAGACGGCACGCGATACCTGGACCTGGGGGCGGGCATCGCGGTCAATGCGCTGGGCCACGCCAATCCCGATCTGGTCGCGGCGCTGACCGATCAGGCCGGGCGCATCTGGCATGTGTCGAACCTGTACGAGATCCCCCAGCAGCGGCGGCTGGCCGAGTTGCTGGTGGAAAACACCTTTGCCGATACGGTGTTCGTGACCAATTCGGGGACCGAGGCGGCGGAACTGGCGATCAAGATGGTCCGCAAATACTGGGCCGATGCGGGCGATCCCGGCCGGATCGAGATCGTGGCCTTCGAGGGTGCGTTCCACGGCCGGTCCACCGGCGCCATCGCGGCGGCGGGGTCGGAAAAGATGACCAGAGGCTATGGCCCGCTGATGCCGGGCTTCCGCCAGGTGCCCTGGGGCGATGCGGATGCGCTGCGCGCCGCCGTCGGCCCCCGCACCGCCGCCATCATGGTCGAGCCGATCCAGGGCGAGGGCGGCATCCGCCCGCTGGGGGACGAGATGATGCGCCTGCTGGACAGCCTGCGCGAGGAAACCGGCTGCCTGCTGGTCTTCGACGAGGTGCAGTCCGGCATGGGCCGCAC
Organism: uncultured Paracoccus sp.; assembly: GCA_937859005.1. Classification (GTDB taxonomy): domain Bacteria; phylum Pseudomonadota; class Alphaproteobacteria; order Rhodobacterales; family Rhodobacteraceae; genus Paracoccus. The sequence goes on from CALLYR010000458.1 coordinate 2,149, forward strand.
GGGGCGGCTGTTCGCGCATGAATGGACGGGCGTGACCCCCGACATCATGATGGTCGCCAAGGGCATCGGCGGCGGCTTTCCGCTGGGCGCGGTGCTGGCCACCGAAAAGGCAGCAGGGCCGATGGCCGTGGGCAGCCACGGATCGACCTATGGCGGCAATCCGCTGGCCTGCGCGGTCGGCTGCAAGGTCATGGAGATCGTGGCGCATCACGATTTCCTGGCCGAGGTCAACCGCAAGGCGGGCCTGTTCCGGCAGAAGCTGGAAGGTCTGGTCGCCCGCCACCCCGATGTGTTTGACAGCGTGCGCGGGCAGGGGCTGATGCTGGGGCTGAAATGCCGCGTCCCGCCCGCCGATCTGGTCAAGGCCGGTTACGCCGAGCATATCCTGACCGTGCCCGCGGCCGACGACACGCTGCGCCTGCTGCCGCCGCTGAACATCACCGACGACGAGATCGCCGAGGCGGTCGCCCGTCTGGACCGCGCGGCCACGCGGGTCGAGGCGGCCTGACGGCAGCAGTCGGGGGCGCCGTTCCGGGCCGGGCCGGCGCCAGTCAGTCGTCGTAGATGACGAAGCCGCCGCCCGGCGAGAAGCCGCCGGAGAAGCCCCCCGTGCCGAAGCCGCCGGGCGCGGAATAGCCGCTGCCCACCTGGATATAGCCCGACTGGTCGGCCAGATACAGGAACGCCGCCAGCGCGATCAGGCCGAGGATCACGGCAATCGCGATCTTCCAGACCGAATACGGGCGTTCGCCGTGGACGCGGCCCGACTGGCCGTTCACGACGAAGCGGAAGCTGCGGCCGTTGTACTTGTAGGCCGCAGACCAGATCGGCAGCAGGACATGCTTGAAGGTCTCGGCGCTGTGTCGGGTGCGCATCGCGTCGATCTGCTGGACATCGCCGCCGATGTCGCGGCGCACGTCACCCGCGATGACGCTTTCCATTTCCTGCCGGGCGATGCCGTGGCCGTCCGACAGCGGGACCGTATAGCCCTCGGCCGAAAAGCCGGCGAGGTAGCGCGGGTCATAGGGGGTCAGGTGCGACAGGTCCCATGGCGTCAGCGCATCGGTGAACCGCCGCGGCAGGGATGAGGATGCCAGCACCAGCACGTCGTTGAAATGCCGTGCGACCCGGCCCGCGGCGGGGGACCAGCGGGTGCGCATCACCTGCTGGGGGACGCGCTGCATCCGGCCGTTGACCTCGCGCGTGACATAGACGGTCTCGTAATAGTGATCGCCCCGGCGCCCGCGGTATTCGGTGCGGGTATCCGCGTCGAAGGTCCAGAACGGCGAATAGACGCCCTGCATCCGCCGCCCCCGCCGGGCATAGGCCACCAGCCCCGAAGGCGCGAACCACAGGCTGCCCAGCCAGTCGTCCAGCGCCGCGCGCGCCTGCGTTTCGTTCAGGACAAACGGCAGGACGCCCTGCGGCTTGATCTGGCGGGTCGCGCCGGTGTCGGTGACGACGGGCGTGGCGCAGAAGGGGCAGACGCCGGAATGGGTGTCGCTGCCGACCTCGATCCGGGCGCCGCAGTTGGGGCAGGACAGGGTGCGGACGACTTCGGCCAGGTCGCTGCCCTGGTCCAGCCGCAGGCCCCGTTCCAGCGGGATTTCGACCAGATCGGGGGCCTTGTGGCCCGCGTCCCATTGCAGCGCCCGCCCCGTTGCCGGATCGGGCAGCAGGGCGCCCTCGCCGGCAGCCCCGCCCCACGGCTGGCGCGCGGGCGCCCGCGCCGCGCCGGGCGAGATCTGCTGGACATGCCCGCAATAGGGGCAGGTCAGCGCGTCCTGTCCGGGTTCGAACCGCAGGCTCGCGCCGCAATTCTCGCAGGGGAAGCGGTATTCGCTGGGGGGCGTGGGCATGAGCGGGCGGGGCCGGTCAGCGCTGCGGCAAGGGCGGGGGCAGCATGGTGAACAGCTGCGCCAGCGCGGGCACCTCGTCGGCCTGCAGCCAGCCGTCCTGGCCAGGGGTCCAGACCAGCGTGTCGCGGGTGAAGCGCCCCTCGTTCATCAGCCGGCCCAGATGGGCCTTGCCGAAGGGGCCGCTGGCCGCGCCGTCGAGCGCCACGTGCCAGACGGGTTCCGAGGGCACGGGCGGCGGCGCGATCATGCCGGGCTGGGGTTGCGCCTGAACCTGCGCTTGCGGCAGGGGCGCGGCGGCCGAGCCCC
>CALLYR010000459.1 GCA_937859005.1 uncultured Paracoccus sp.
AGGCCCAGCAGTGCAACGGACACGGAACCGGCCACCGCCGCGGTTGCCAGCGACCGCCCCGGCCGGGTCACCGAGGCGACGATGCGCGCGCCGGCCAGTTGAAGGATCCCCAGGATGGTTGCGCCCGCCAGAACGCAAACCGCGAAAACGGGATAGCTCCCGCCTTCATCGTGAGCGATCCTTGCAGAAAGGCTCATGACATAGCTCATGAGCAATGCCTGGGGGAGAAGTGCCAGCACGACCGTCGCGCGAAAGCCCCAGGAAATCTCCTTCAGCTTCAGGTCGAGCGGCCTGGATCTGATGACGATGAGGATGAATGCGCAGGCTGACAGGGCGATGAGCAGAAGGACCCCCAGGAGGAGCCAATGCGAATGCTCGTCGAACAGGTTTTCGGGCGCGGCGATCAAGGCTCCTAGTCCGATCCCGATGATTGTCAGCATGGCGAACCACGCGATGATCACGCCATGATGGATGTGCGGCCGGCCATCCGCGTCGATGTGCTGCCGTGGCAGCAGATCCACCAGCCTGTCCTTGCGATCCGTCCGGACGGGGGTGAAAAGCATCATCGTCGGGCTGACCAGGAACAAGGCCAGCACGCCGATGAACAGGACCAGGAATGCGAACATCGCGGGCAGCGCCGTGATGATGGCCGGTGAGGTGATGCTCAGCGGCACCTGTTCCTCATGGATGAAATTGTGCAGATACAGCAGCGGGACGAATAGCGCCAGTCCCGCCAGCGGCCAGGCCCGTTCATCGAGCCAGCGCAGTCCGTCGCTCGCCTGCCTGAGCCAGTGCCCATCGGCGGCCATGGGGTCAGAGTCCTTCCCGCTGTGATCCGTGCCTGGCATTTCTTCCCTCCGTCGTCACGTTTCCGGCCCTCGTGATCTCCACGATGGAGGTCATCGGTTTCCGGCGAGGGATGTTAATGCAATGGGTATTGACATGCCCGCTGGGTGGCGGAGCAGCCCCGCCTCGCCCGCGCCCGGGAAGATTGCGGGGCGGCCGGACGATTGCGGCCCCGCATGGCAGGGGTGCGGGCGATCGGTCAGGCAGGCCGACCGCCCCGGTCCCGCTTGGCGCCCGTCAGCGCACCGACTGCATGAAGCGGTCGAAGCCCGCTTCGGCGACGCTGAACCAGGCGTTCTGCGACTTGCGATACTTCTCGAACTCGGTGTAGATCTTGGCCCAGGCCGGGTTCTTCGCGGCTTCCTCGGCATAGAGCTCGCGCGACACGTCGTAAGCCT
>CALLYR010000460.1 GCA_937859005.1 uncultured Paracoccus sp.
GGGGGCGGGGCGATGCTGAATCTGGGTTTCGGCATCGGCCTGGCCGAGGCGGTGCGCCGCTTCAGCCTGACCGACCGGGACTTTCCCCCGTCGGATCTGGCGATGGAGCTTCTGTTCCTGCACGAGGCGAATGGCGCCATGATGGCCGAACTTGCCCGTTACAACCTGCGAATGGAGCAGGCGCGGCTGGCCGCCGAGGCGCAGGCCTTCACCGATCCCCTGACCGGCCTTTACAACCGGCGGGCACTGGTGACGGCGCTGGACCATGCGGTGCTGGCTGCGCGGGCCCCGATGGGGCGTCCTTTTGCGCTGCTGCATCTGGACCTGGATCTGTTCAAGGCGATCAACGACGATCACGGCCATGCGGCGGGGGACCATGTCCTGCGCACCGTGGCCGAACGCATGACTGCGGCAACGCGGGCGGATGACACGATCGCACGCATGGGGGGCGACGAATTCCTGCTGCTGCTGCCGGGACTTGCGGACGAAAGGCAGTTGCTGCAACTCGGCCAGCGCATCATCGACCGGATCGAGGCACCCGTCGCTTTTGGCGACGTGTCCTGCCGGGTGTCGGCCAGCGCGGGGGTCGCGATATCGACCCGCTATGTCCAGCCCGATCCCGAATTGATGCAGCACGATGCCGATGCCGCCCTGTATCGCGCCAAGGGCGAGGGGCGGGGCTGCGTCCGCATCGCGCCGGGTTCCGTGCCGGCCACGCTCACTTCAGCGCCGCTGCGGTGATGCGGTCCGACCAGGCCCGTTCGGGGGGATGCGACAGGACAGCACCGGCGCCGCCTGCCAGCAACCGCTGCACCGTGCGCCCGGCGGCAACGGGGTCGAGCGCGCCGCTGGACCCTGCCGTCAGGCGAAGGACTTCCTCCAGCCGCTGCCGGTCCGCCGGCCGGGCAGGATCGGCCGCGGCCAGGACTGCCGCGGCATCCTCGGGATGCGCCTCGACATGGCGCCAACCCTTCATCGTGGCGCGGACGAACCGCACCAGCCGCCCGGCCATCGCCGGATCGCGCAGGTTCTGTTCCAGCGTGTAAAGCCCGTCCTCCAGCGAAGCCGCGCCATGATCCTCGGCCCGGAAGATGATCGGACCGCTCAGATCCGACAGCGCGGGCAGGTCATAGCTCATGGCTGTGACGCAGTCAGCGCGCTTGTCCCGCAGCAGGGTGGCGCCCCCGGCCGCCTGATCGCGCAGGCGCACGGCGTCCGCGCCCTCGGCGGACAGGCCGAGGTTGTTCAACCACGCCCGCAGCGCCTGATCGTCGCCGCCGAACCAGCTGCCCACCATCCGGCCCGGCAGGTCGCGGCGCAGGTCGGTGATGCCGCTGTCGCCCCGGCAGACCAGCATCAGTCCCGACCGGGCAAAGGGCTGGGCGATATTGACCACGGGCAGCCCGCTTTCACGGGCCGCCAGCGCCGGGGGCATCCAGTCCACAGCCACGTCGGCCCGCCCGGTCGCCAGCGCTTCGGCCGGGACGATGCCGGGACCGCCCGGCAGGATCGTCACGTCCAGCCCTTCGGCCGCATAAAATCCCCTTTCGCGGGCGACGAGATAACCGGCGAACTGGGCCTGCGGCAGCCATCTCAGCTGCAATGTCAGCGCGTCGGCCGCCTGCGCGGCGCCTGCTGCCAGCGTCAGCGCCGCGGCAGCGATCAGGCGGAACATGCTTCTTTTCCCCTTGCCGACATGTCCGCGGACCTTGGGACGGAGTGCCGCAACAATCCATGGGCGCCGGAAAAGCCGGTCCGGCTGCAACAGGCTGCGTCTGCCGCTCCATTGAGGATTCATGTCCATGTTCACCCGATGCGGGACGCGTGGCCGGATCACGGCTGAATGACTGCTTCCTGCCGGGGAAATCAATCCCCGACCAGATCCGGATACCATGGGCAGGGCGCGCGTTCCCCGGAATCATCCTCTGCCCATCCTGCCCGGATGCCGGCCGTGATGCGGCCGTCAGGCCGCGCCGCTGTCATGCAGCCTTCAGCACCTGTCCCAGCGTGCCGATCAGTTCGTCGATCTGGGCTTCGCTGATGATGAGCGGCGGAGACAGGGCAATGATATCGCCGGTCACGCGGATCAGGATGCCCGCCTCGAACGCACGGACGAAGGCGTCGAAGGCCCGCTTGCCCGGCTGTCCCTCGATCGGTTCCAGTTCGATTGCGCCGATCAGGCCCATGTTGCGGATATCCACGACATGCGGATGATCTGCCAGCCCGTGCAGCGCCTTTTCCCAGTGCTGTTCCAGCGATGCCGCGCGGGTCAGCAGCCCTTCCTCGGCATAAGTGTCCAGCGTGGCGATCCCCGCGGCAGACGCAATGGGATTACCGGAATAGGTATAGCCGTGGAACAGTTCGATCACATGATCGGGGCCGGACATGAAGGCGTCGTGGATCGCGGCCGAGGTCAGCACGGCGCCCATCGGGATGACGCCGTTCGTCAGGCCCTTGGCGCAGGTGATCATGTCGGGGATCACCCCGAAATGCTGGGCGGCAAAGGGCGAGCCCAGGCGGCCGAAACCGGTGATGACCTCGTCGAAGATCAGCAGGATGCCATGCTTGCGCGTGATCTCGCGCAGGCGTTGCAGATACCCCTTGGGCGGCAGCAGGACGCCGGTGGACCCCGCCATCGGCTCGACGATCACGGCGGCGATGGTTTCCCCACCATGCAGCGCGACCAGACGTTCCAGTTCGTCGGCCAGATGCGCGCCATGTTCCGGCTGGCCCCGCGTCATCCGGTTTTCGGCCAGATGCGTGTGGGGCAGGTGGTCCACCCCTGCCAGCGCCGTGCCGAAGAAGCGGCGGTTGTTCACGATGCCGCCCACCGAGATGCCGCCGAAGCCCACCCCGTGATAGCCGCGCTCGCGCCCGATCAGGCGGGTGCGCTGCCCTTCGCCCCGCGCCCGGTGGTAAGCCAGCGCGATCTTCAGCGCCGTGTCCACCGCCTCGGACCCCGAGTTGGTATAGAACACATGCTCGATGCCGTCGGGCGCGATGTCCACGATGCGGTTGGCCAGTTCGAAGGCCGTGGGATGGCCCATCTGGAAGGCGGGGGCATAGTCCAGCGTCCCGGCCATTTCGGTGATCGCGCGGGTGATCCTTGGCCGGCAATGGCCCGCGTTGCAGCACCACAGGCCCGCGGTGCCGTCCAGCACCCGGCGACCGTCGGCGGCGGTGTAGTGCATGTCCTGTGCCTCGACCAGCATCCGCGGCTGCGCCTTGAACTGGCGGTTCGAGGTGAAGGGCATCCAGAACGCCCGCAGGTCGTTGGGGGCCGGTTTGCGATCCAGTGCCATGCGCAGATGCCTTTCCATGCTTGCCGTAAAACGACGCCGGGACGCTAGCATGGACCGGCATCCAGTCAACCGCAGGAATGTATCCTCACGCGGACGCTCCGGTGTCGGAACTTTTCCGCCGGCCCGACATTCACGCTCTTGTCATCGCACCGTGCGGGCGTAAAACCGCCGTCCTGCACAACAGGGGGCAGATCATGATCGAGCCTGTCGTCGTTTCCGGCGGCACCCAGGCTTCCCGCCCCGAGAAAGGGGTTCCGGCTGATCCTGTCCCGGCCGCAGAAGCTCATGCCCAGCCGGGGGCTGGCGGCACCCCTGGCGTGGGGCTGATCCTGTCCTGTCTGGGCGTCGTTTATGGCGACATCGGAACATCGCCGCTGTATGCGCTGCGGGAATCGCTGCGCCACGCGCATGAACACGGCATGGCGGAAACGGCGGTCATCAGCATCGTGTCGATGCTGTTCTGGACCGTGGTGCTGATCGTCACGCTGAAATATGTTGTGCTGATCCTGCGCGCCGACAACAATGGCGAGGGCGGCACGCTGTCGCTGGTCGCCAAGGCGCAGGGGGTGCTGCATCGCCGGGCGTGGTGGCTGTATCTGGTGGGCATTGTCGGCGTGTCGCTGTTCTTTGGCGATTCCATGATCACCCCCGCAATGTCGGTCCTGTCCGCGGTCGAGGGCATGACCCTTGTACTGCCCGGCTTTCAGGACTGGGTCGTGCCGGTCACGCTGGTGATCGTGGTCGCGCTGTTCTGGGTGCAGCGGTCGGGGACCGAAGCGGTGTCGCGCTTCTTCGGCCCGGTGATGCTGGTCTGGTTCGGGACGATGGGCGTCCTGGGGGCGATGCATCTGCTGGACGATGCGCGCATCCTGCAGGCGCTGAACCCGCTGCGCGGGGCGGAGTTCATCGTCCAGAACGGATTCGGGGCGCTGCCGGTGATGGGCTCGGTCTTTCTGGCCGTGACGGGGGCCGAGGCGCTTTACGCCGACATGGGCCATTTCGGGCGCAGGCCGGTGCGGATTTCATGGCTGGCGATCGTGTTTCCGGCGCTCACGCTCAGCTATATGGGGCAGGGGGCGATGGTGCTGTCCCATCCCGAAACCGCGGACAACCCGTTCTTCCTGCTTGCGCCGTCGTGGTTCACGCTGCCCTTGGTGCTGCTGGCGACGGCGGCGACGGTGATCGCCAGCCAGTCGGTGATCTCGGGCGCGTTCTCGGTGTCCCAGCAGGCGGTGCAGCTTGGCCTGCTGCCGCGGCTGGAAATCCAGCATACATCCGACACGCAGCACGGGCAGGTCTATCTGCCGCGCGTGAACACGATCCTGATGATCGGCGTCTGCGCGCTGGTGCTGGCTTTCGGGTCGTCCGCGCGGCTGGCCAGCGCCTATGGCATCGCGGTCACGGGCGACATGGTCATCACCTCGATCCTCGCGATTGTCGTGTTCCGCTATGTCTGGAAATGGAGCTGGCTGGCCGTTCTGGGGATCATGCTGCCGATCCTGGCGGTCGAGCTGGTGTTCCTTTCGGCCAACCTGATGAAGGTGCTGGACGGCGGCTATATCCCGCTGATGTTCGCGGCCGTCGTCGTGACCTTCATGCTGATCTGGATCAGGGGCACAGTGCTTTTGCAGCGCAGGCTGTCGTCGGAAAGCGTGGCGCTGGATTTCCTGGCGAACAAGCTGGCCGACAGCCCGCCGACCGTGGTGCCGGGCACGGCGGTGTTCCTGACCGCCGATCCCGCGATCGCGCCCGCGGCCCTGATGCACAATCTGAAACACAACCGCGTCCTGCATGAGCGCAACTTCGTCGTGACGGTCGAGTCCGCGACCACCCCCCGCGTGCCCGAGGACGCCCGCGTCCAGGTCGAGGAGGTCGCGCCCCGTTTCTGGCGGGTCTGGTTGCGCTTCGGTTACATGGAACAGCCGAACGTGCCCAAGGCGCTGGCCGGGGCCAAGGCGCAGGGGCTGAAGTTCGACGTGATGACCACGTCCTATTTCCTGAACCGCCGCTCGCTGCGGGTGGGCAAGGCGCGGCTGATGCCGCTGTGGGCCTCGCGCCTGTATGCGGGCATGTATCGTTCCGCGTCGGAACCGACGAACTTCTATCGCCTGCCGACGAACCGGGTGGTGGAACTGGGCCAGCAGATGAACATCTGACGCGGACCCCGGCCGCGTTCCGGGCGTTCGGATCGGCAGATCTGTGGAAAGGACCGCACGCCATGACTATCACCAAGCCTGCGGATCGTCCCGCCCGGCCCGGCGATTCCGCATATTTCACCGGAGAGGTGCGGGTCGAGCAGTTGTTCAAGGCACCGGCCCCGGCGCGCGCCGCGGGCGCCAGCGTCACCTTTCAGCCGGGCGCGCGCACGGCCTGGCACACGCATCCGCTGGGCCAGACGCTGATCGTCACCACCGGCTGGGGCCGCATCCAGCGCGAGGGCGGACC
>CALLYR010000461.1 GCA_937859005.1 uncultured Paracoccus sp.
CCATCCACCGCTGGTATCTGCGCGACCTGTCCGCGGTCGCGCGGCTGATGGACGGGATCGCGGCCGGCGACAGCGATCCCGCGGCGCTGGCCCCGGCGGTGCGGGGAATGACGCTGGCCGAAAACCTGCGTCTGGCGGGCACCGTCTGCGGCGTGCAATGCATGGCGCTGACGAACCACCACCAGATCGAGGACAGCTTTCTCTATCCGGCGTTGGAGCGGCATGGAAATGCCCGGCTGAACGCTGTTCTGGCCCGGCTGCGGGACGAACATGTCGCCATCCACGACCTGATCGGAACGCTGGCGGACCATGCCGAAAAGCTGGCCGAATCCATGGATGCGGCGCAGTTCGAGGCCTGCGCCACGGCCTTTGCCGCGCTGGACCGGGCCGTGCGCAACCATTTCCGATACGAGGAAGACGAGATCGGCCCCGCCATCGGCTTTTTCGACGTGCCGCTTTAAGGCAGGACGGCCAGCCAGAACCACGCGCTGAGAACCGACAGGATCGTCGCCATCAGCACGGTCGAGGCCGCGACACGCTGCGCCACCCCATACATCGCCGCGAACAGATAGGCGTTGACGCCGGGCGGCATCGCGGCGGTCACGACGCCCGACCGCAGCGCGGCAATGTCCAGGCCTGCCCCGCGCCCCAGCCCGTAAGTCACCAGCGGATGCAGGATCAGCGAACAGGTGCAGCACAGCACGATCGGCCCCATGTCGCCCGCCGGGCGGTAACGGTAAAGCACGCCTCCCAGTCCGAACAGCGCCGCGGGAAGGGCTGCGCGCGCCATCATCGCGACGCCGCCCCAGAAGCCTTCGGGCAGGACCAGTCCCGCCGTGCCCAGCAGGTTGACCGCAAGCCCCGCCAGGATGCCGATCACCAGCGGCGTCCGCAGCACCCCGGTCAGCGCGCGCAGCGCGACATGGCCCACCGCCAGCCCGCGGCCATGGGCGCGCGTGAACTCCATCAGCGTGATGCCGAAGGTGTAAAGCAGCGGCGAATGGATCGAGATGATCGCATAGTTGCCCGCCAGCGCATCCGGCCCGTAAGCGCGTTCGGTGATCGGCAGGCCCAGCAGCAGCGTGTTGGAAAACAGGCAGACAAAGCCGATCGCCACGCAATGATCCGGCGGGCGCCCGAACAGCCAGCGCGCCCCCGCCCAGCCCGCCATGAACGAGGCGAATGCCCCCGCATAGAACGCGCCCAGCATCGCCGCGTCATACTGGCTGCCCAGATCGATCTGCGCCATCGACTGGAACAGCAGCACCGGCAGGGCGAAGTTCTGGGCGAACCGCTGGATGCCGTCGATGGCGCCTTCGCCCAACCAGCCCTGCCGCGCCACCGCATAGCCATAGCCCAGCACCAGAAACACCGGCAGCAGGACGGTGAACAGGACGCTCACAGCGTCACCACCATCCCGTCATGGGCGGGCACGACATGGGGGGGCGTTTCCGCCATCACCGCGTCGTAATCCAGATCGACATGCATGTTGGTGATGACCGCGCGCCGCGCCCGCGAGCGTTCGATCCAGTCCAGCGCCAGCGCCAGATGCGCGTGGCTGGGATGCGGCCTGCGGCGCAGGGCGTCGCAGATGAAGACCTCGGGTTCCATGATCGCGGGCCAGGCCTCGTCGGGAATCGATTTCACGTCGGGTAGATAGACCAGCGCGGGACCGTGGCCGCTGATGCGGAACCCCAGCGCCGGGATGCCGCCATGTTCGACCGTGAAGGGCGTCAGGCTCAGCGGCCCGCCCGCGCCGTCGATGCCGAAGGGACCGTCGATCGGATTCAGATCGACGATAGGCGGATACGCCGACCCCGGCGGCGTCTCGAAGACATAGCCGAAGCGCGTGCGCAGCGCCTGCGCGGTCGGCGCGTCGGCCCAGCCGGGCAGCCTGGTGCCCAGGTTGTGGACGATCTGGCGCAGGTCGTCGATGCCGTGGATGTGGTCGGCATGGGGGTGAGTCCAGACGACGCCGTCCAGCAGGCCCACGCCCGCGTCCAGAAGCTGCGGCACCAGATCGGCGCCGGTGTCGATCAGGATGCGGGTGATCCCGCCCAAGCCGTGCCGTTCGACCAGCAGCGAGCAGCGGCGGCGGCGGTTCAGCGGATTGTCCGGGTTGCACTCGCCCCAGTTGCCGCCCAGCCGCGGCACCCCACCCGACGACCCACAGCCCAGGATCGTCGCGCGGATCATCCCGCGGCCTTGGGAAACAGCCGGTCGAAATTGGCCGAGGTCGCTGCGGCGAATTCGGCCAGTGTCAGGCCGTAAAGCTCCGCTCCCACGCGGGCGGTATGGACGACGAAGGCGGGCTCGTTGCGCTTGCCGCGATGGGGCGGGGGGGCGAGGAAGGGCGCGTCGGTTTCGACCAGCACCCGGTCCAGCGGCGCGGCGGCGAAGATGTCCCGGATCTCGGTCGAACGCGGAAAGGCCGCGATCCCCGACATCGACAGATAAAATCCCAGCCCCAGCGCCGTTTCCGCCAACTGCCGCCCCGAGGTATAGCAGTGCATCACGCAGGAAAACGGCCCCGCCGCATGTTCGCGGGTCAGGATGCGGGCCATGTCCTCGTCGGCGTCGCGCGAATGGATGATCAGCGGCAGGCCGGTCCGGCGCGCAGCCTCGATATGGATTTCCAGGCTTTCGGCCTGAATGGCGGCGCTGTCGGCGGTGTAATGGTAATCGAGGCCGGTTTCCCCGATGCCCACGAATTTCGGATGGGCGGTCAGGGCGGCCAGTTCATCGACCGTCGCCAAGGGTTCCTCGGCCGCCTGCATCGGATGGGTGCCGGCGGCGTAAAAGACGCCCTCATGCGCCTCGGCCAGCGCGCGGACGGCAGGCTCCAGCCGCAGGCGGGTGCAGATCGTGACCATGCGGGTGACGCCGGCGGCGCGGGCGCGGGCGACCAGTTCGGCCTGCTGGCCGTCGAAATCCGGGAAATCCAGATGGCAGTGGCTGTCCACGATCTGGGGAAGGGCGTCGGTCATGGCTTCATCCGTCGGTGGCGCCGGGCCCCTGCGACAGGGTCAGCAGCATATCCAACACCAGCGCGCCGGGGTCAAGGTTGACCGCCCGCCCGCGCCGGGCCCGCGCCGACAGGTCCGCCTGCGCAGCCGCCCAGCCGCGCGCGGCGCGGTCGTCGGGGGAAATGCGGGCCAGCACCTCGGCCTCGCGGTCGGCGGCCTCGGGCAGGGGCGGGCCCATCAGCCCGGCGCGGGCGGCGCGCGACAGGAAGCGGTCGAGCAGCGTCACGATCAGGTCGAACGGATCGCCTGCCGCACCGGGTCGGCCTGCCGCGGCCTCGGCCAAGGCCACCGCGCGTTGGCGGTCCATGCGGGGC
>CALLYR010000462.1 GCA_937859005.1 uncultured Paracoccus sp.
CGCGACCCCCGGCGTGACAGGCCGGTACTCTAACCAACTGAGCTACAACCGCGCAGACCACACCCAGATCGCCTCTGGGGTGCCGGGGGTGTACGCAAGGCCGCGTCCCTCGTCAAGCCGCAAAATCCGCCCGGCCCTGCAAAGGAAAAGCCCCGCGTCAGCACGCGGGGCTTTCCACCTTGGACGGGGGCAGGATTACTGCGCCGGCTGGTATTCGGGCAGGTTCTGCACCTGCTCGGCCGGAGTGCCGACATAAGCGCGCAGATCGGTGCCGTCCGCCCTGCGCTGGAACGAAACCTGATCGAACGGATAGGACACGTTCCGTTCACCGATCCCCAGGAAACCGCCAACGCCCACGATGACCTGCTGGATCTGGCCCGAGGCATCCGCAACGATGTCGTTGATCTCGCCGATCTGTTCGTCGCCTGCGGCATAGACCGGGGCGCCTTGCAGCTGATCCCCCGTCAGTTCGGCCGCGGGCACCACGGCATAGCCTTCGCGCACCCCGACATCGGCCGCCATAATCGGCGCCACCACGACCGCGCCGTCAGTCGCTGCCGCATCCGTGCTGCCGGCCAGAGGCATGGCGGTGCCGTCCTGCTGCGTCACCTCAACGGCGGCATCGCCCTGTTCGACCTGGACCTGCGCGGTGCCGCTTTCCTGCACCTCCACCTCGGGTGCGGGTGCGGGGGCCACATTGACCTGGGCTTCGCCAGCCTGTTCGACGGCGACATTCGCCTCGTTCTGGCGGATCTCGACCTGGGCCGAATCGGCGCGGTTCACATTCACCTGGGGCTGGGCCTCGGTCACGTTGACATTGGCCTCGGCCCCCTCGACGACGACGCGGGGTTCGGGCTGGATGAAGCTGACGACCGGCTCGGGGGTTTCAACCGTCACCACGGGCTTCGTCTCGCCCACCATCACCTCGGGGTCGGCCAGCGCGACCGAGACCCTGGGCTGGGGAATGTTGACCGTGACGGTAGGCTGGGCCTGGGTCACGGTGATCGTGGGGGCGCATTGCTCGACATTCACCTCGGGCGGGGCCTGGGTGACGGTCACGGTGGGTTCGGGCTGTTCGACGGTAACCTGCGGGGCGGCCTGATTGACGGTCACCTGCGGGGTGGGCACCTCGACGTTGACGGTCGGTTCGGCCTGTTCGACGACAACCTGGCCCCCGCCGGGAACGGGAACCGCCGTTTCAGCCGCGGCCGCCGGCGCTGTCATATCCGTGGTATCAGCAACAGGCGCCGCCGTATCGGCGGGCGGAGTTTCAGGCGTCTGGGCAAAGGCACCTGCGGCGACGAACGACATTACGGCTGCAGTACCGAGCAGTTGCTTGATCATGGGTTTTCCTTTCGGAGGTTTTTCGTTGGACGAAGCCCGCCGGTGTCTCAGGCATCAGCCGCATAACCCCCGATCATCACAGGGGTTCCCTGCCGCAGGCCCCTGAACGCAAAGGGACGCCCCGCAGGGCGTCCCGGTCAGTCCCCCCGGAAGGGACGCACATCCTATTTCATCACGGTCGTCGTATCGAAATTGGGCAGCGCTTCCAGTTCTTCCTTGGTGAAGTTGGTCACGAAGAACGCATCGTCGTTCATCCGGACCAGATGCAGCGCGTCCTTGCCCAGCAGGACCTGCTTGGCTCCCAGGCCCAGGAACCCGCCGATGTCGGCGACATAGCCCGTCACATTGCCGTCCCCATCGACCACGATGTCGTCGATCTTGGCAACGTCATTCCAGTCCGCGGGACGTTCGGTCAGCGTCTGATTGGCGTCCCAGGCCGTGGTCGAGGGCTGGTTGGTGGTCCAGATCCGCCGCTTCATGATCCAGGACCCCAGCATGCCGGGATTTTCCGCGGACATCACGGGGGCGTCCACGTCGGGGGCAGCGACCACGGTCTCGGTGGTGGTCACGGCCGCCGCGTCGGGCGTGGTCACGACGGCGGTGGTGCTGTCCACGGTCGTCGCCGGAACCGTCGCGGTCGGGGTCGCAGCGGCCGCGGTCCGGACACC
>CALLYR010000463.1 GCA_937859005.1 uncultured Paracoccus sp.
CGCACGACGCTGACCGCCCTGGCCCTGATCGCGCCCGCCGCCGCGCTGGCGCAGGACGGCAGCACCCTGCGCGGCACCGGCGATCTGGGGGTGGTGATCGAACGGGCGACGGGGTCCGTGCTGGTCGTGGACCAGTCCGACCGCAAGGCCCTGTGCCGGGTCGAGGGGCTGGGCGACCTGTCCCATGCCTCGCTGACCTTCTCGCCCGACGAACGTTACGCCTTTGTCTTCGGCCGCGACGGGGGGCTGTCCAAGGTGGACATCCTCGCCTGCGCATTGGTCAAGCGGGTTATCCAGGGCGGCAACGCCATCGGCGGCGCGATTTCCGACGACGGCAGGCTGGTCGCGGTGTCGAACTATGAGCCGGGCGGGGTCAAGGTCTTCGACGCGGACACGCTCGATCAGGTCGCGGATGTGCCGATGGGGTCCAAGACCGTGGGGCTGGCCGATGCGCCGGGATCGCGCTTTGTCGTCGCGACCTGGGACACGGGCGAGGTTTGGATCCTGGACCATTCGCAGGATGCGGCCAATCCGCAGATCACCCGCCTGCCGGACGCGGGCAAGAACCCCTATGACGCGCTGATGACCGGGAACGGGCGGACCTATATCGTGGGGCTGTTCGGCGAAAAGGGCCTGACCGCCGTCGATCTGTGGGCCGACCCGCCCAAGGCGGAACGGTTCCTGCCCGATTACGGCAAGAACGAACCCGACCTGCCGGTCTACAAGATGCCGCATCTGCAGGGCTGGACGCTGGCGGGCGAAACCTATGCGCTGCCCGCGGTTGGCCTGCATCAGGTGCTGTGGGTGGACGCGGCCAGCAAGCAGGAGATCGGGCGCACCGATGTCGCGGGCCAGCCGGTCTTCGTGCTGGCGCGGCCCGACGCGCGCGAGTTGTGGGTGAACTTCGCGCCGCCCGACAACGGCAAGGTGCAGGTGATCGACGCCGTGACCCATCAGGTCAAGCAGACGCTGGAACCCGGCAAGGGCGTGCTGCACATGGAGTTCACCCCCCGCGGGCGCGAGGTCTGGCTGTCCGTGCGCGACGAGAACCGGATCGAGATCCGCGACGCCCACACCTATGAGGTGCTGGGCGAGGTGCCGGCACAGGCGCCGTCCGGCATCTTCTTCACCGCCCGCGCGCATCGGGCCGGGCTATGAACGACCTGTCGCCCGACAGTCTGGATGCGCGGCTGCTGGACGAATTCCAGCGCGACCTGCCGCTGGTGCCCCGCCCCTTCGCCCTGATGGGCGAATGTCTGGACATCTCCGAGGCAGAAGTGATCGCGCGCCTGTCCCGGCTGCAGGACAGCGGCCGGATCACCCGCGTGGGCGCAACCTGCCGCCCGAACACGGCGGGTGCCTCGACGCTGGCCGCGCTGGCGATCCCCGAGGCGCGGATCGAGGAGGTCGCGGCCATCGTGGGGGCCGAGCCGGGCGTCAACCATTCCTATCTGCGCGAGGACGACTGGAACCTGTGGTTCGTGGCCACCGCCCCGGACCCGGCGGCGCTGGCCGAAAGCCTTGCGCGGATCGAATCGGCGGCCGGCCTGCCCGTGCTGTCGCTGCCGCTGGTGCGGCCCTTCAACATCGACCTCGGCTTTCGCCTGACCGGCCCGCGCGAGGCGCTGGGGCTGGACCGGCCCGCCGATCTGTCGGTGCTGAAGGGCGATGACCGCCCCCTGATGCAGGCCCTGTCCGAAGGACTGGCGCTGGTTCCGCGTCCCTTTGCGGCGCTGGCGGGCGGGCTTGGCCGGTCCGAGGCCGATGTGATCGCCCGCGTGGGCGTGCTGGCGCGCGCGCGCATCCTGACCCGCGTGGGCGTGATCGTGCGCCACCGCGCGCTGGGCTGGGCCGCGAATGCAATGGTGGTCTGGCAACTGCCCGAGGACGCCGTCGAATCGGCAGGCCGCGCGCTGGCGCAGGTGCCCGGCGTCACGCTGTGTTATCAGCGCCGCACGGTGCCGGGGCTCTGGGACTGGCCGCTGTTCTGCATGATCCACGCGCGATCCCGCCCCGAGGCGCTGGCGGTGCTGGACCGCGCCCGGACCTTGCCGGAACTGGCGGGCGTGGCGCACAAGATCCTGTTTTCGACCCGCTGCTTCAAGCAGTCGGGCGCCCTGATCGAGGAGGCGAAGCCATGACCCGCCCGTGCCGAATCGTCCTGCCGCCCGAGGCGCTGGATGCGACCGACCGCGCGGTGCTGAACGCGCTGCAGGACGGATTCCCGCTGACGCCGCGCCCCTATGACGACGCGGGCGCGGGCTTGGGGATTTCGGGCGACGAGCTGATCGCCCGGATCGAACGCTTGCGCGAGATCGGGGCGATCACCCGCTTCGGCCCGTTCTTCGACGCCGCTGCCATGGGCGGGGCCTTCTGCCTGTGTGCGATGGCGGTGCCCGCGCAGGATTTCGACGCCGTCCTGACCAAGGTCAATGCGCATGCTGAAGTCGCGCATAATTACGAACGCACCCATGCGCTGAACATGTGGTTCGTGCTGGCCACCGACAGGCCCGAGGGGATCGAGCGCACGGCCGAGGCCATCGAGGCGGAGACGGGACTGAAGGTGATGCTGTTTCCCAAGCTGGAAGAATATTTCATCGGCTTCCGGGTGCCGGCATGAGCGCGCTTGACCCCATGGACCGCCGCCTTGTCGCCGCCACGCAAGGAGGGTTGCCGCTGGTCCCCGAACCCTATGCCGCCGTGGCCGAACAGGTCGGCCTGTCCGAATCGCAGGTGATCGAACGGTTGTCCGCGTTGCAGGCGCGCGGCGTGATCCGCCGCATCGCCATCGCGCCGAACCACTATGCGCTGGGCATGACCGCCAACGGGATGAGCGTGTGGGACGTGGACGACGCGCGGATTTCCGAACTGGGGGCGCGGATCGGCGCGCTGCCCTTCGTCACCCATTGCTATCAGCGGCCCCGCGCGCTGCCCGACTGGCCCTATAACCTGTTCGCCATGCTGCACGGCGGAACCCGCGCCGAGGTCGAGGCCAAGCGCGACGAAGTGTCCGCGATCCTTGGCGACGCCTGCCGGGGCCGCGATATCCTGTATTCCACGCGCATCCTGAAAAAGACCGGGCTGCGCCTGCGCGACACCGAATGAAAGGGGGCCGCGATGTTCCGTCTGACCCAGTACATGCACCAGCTGGTCGAACCTACGCCCGTCCGCCGCCGCGGCACGCCCGGCGCGGTCAGGCCGGTGGTGATCTGGAACCTGACCCGCACCTGCAACCTGAAATGCCGCCATTGCTATACGGTATCCTCGGATCATGTCTTTCCGGGCGAGCTGACGCATGAACAGGCGCTGGGGGTTCTGGACGACCTGTCGGCCTTCCGCATTCCCGCGCTGATCCTGTCGGGGGGCGAGCCGCTGTCCCGCTTCGATTTCTGGGAACTGGCGGAACGGGCGCGGCAACTCGATTTCCGGCATCTGTCGCTGTCCACCAACGGCACGAAGCTGGGAGAACCGGGCGTGGCCGACCGCGTGGCGGGCCTGGGCTTCGACTATGTGGGGATCAGCCTCGACGGGATCGGGGCCACGAACGACTGGTTCCGGGGCGTGGACGGCGCCTTTGCCAATGCCCTGGCGGGGGTCAGGGCCTGCAAGGCGCGGGGCGTCAAGGTCGGCCTGCGCTTCACCATCACCAAGGACAACGGCGACCAGTTGCCGCTGATGCTGGACCTTTGCGAATCCGAGGGGGTGGACAAGTTCTATCTGTCGCATCTCGTCTATGCGGGCCGGGGCGACAAGCACCGGGGCGAGGATCAGGAACACGCCCATACCCGCGCCGCGATGGATCTGCTGATCGAGCGCGGCTGGGACGCGGTATCGCAGAACCGCCCGCTGGAGATCGTGACCGGCAACAACGACGCCGATGCGGTGTGGTTCATGCGCTGGGCCGAACGGAACTTCGACGCCGCCACTGTCGCCCATATGCGCGAGCATCTGGTGGCCTGGGGCGGCAATTCGTCGGGCCTCGGCGTCGCCAATATCGATCCGCAGGGCAAGGTCCATCCCGACACCTATTGGTCGGACTATACGATCGGCTCGGTCAAGGAAAAGCCGTTCAGCCAGTGGTGGACCGGCGACGACCCGATGCTGGCCACGCTGCGGACCCGTCCCCGCCCGCTCAAGGGCCGCTGCGGCGCCTGTGCGTTCAAGGATGTCTGCGGCGGCAACACCCGCATCCGGGCGCTGCAACTGACCGGCGACCCCTGGGCCGAGGACCCGGCCTGCTATCTGTCCAATGCCGAGATCGGGGTCGAGGATGACCTCGAACGCCTGACCGTTACCCCCTTCCGTGGAAAGAACCATGATCCCGCGCACCGTTTCTTCTGACAGACGCCTTGGGCGGGGGTATTCGGGCCGGAAGGAAGCCCTGCTGCTGGCGGCGGCCTTTGCGCTGGCGCCGCTGGCGGCGTCGGCCGATGCGGCGGCGGATTATGCGAAGCATTGCGCGTCCTGCCACGCCGAGAACCGGCTGGGCGGCACCGGGCCCGCGCTGATCCCCGAGACGCTGGGGCGGGCCAAGGATCTGGATCAGGTGATCGCGCATGGCCGGCCCTCGACCCAGATGGCCGGGTTCCAGGACCAGTTGAGCGGCGAGCGGATCGCCGCGTTGGTGGACTTCATGAAGACGCCGGTTGACCATGTCCCCGCCTGGACCGTGGCGGAAATCGAGGCCAGCCGCGAGATGACGCCCGATTACCGGCCCGCCGCGGCGCCGGTGTTCAAGGCCGATCCCATGAACATCACGCTGGTGGTGGAAACGGGCGACCATCACGTCAGCGTGCTGGACGGCGACACCTTCGACGTGCTGGACCGCTTCGCCACGCCCTATGCCGTCCATGGGGGGCCGAAGTTCTCGCCCGACGGGCGCTATGTCTTCATCATGTCGCGCGATGGCTGGGTGGAAAAATACGACATCTGGTCCCTGAAGGAGGTCGGGCGCGTCCGCGCCGGCCTCAACAGCCGCAACATCGCGATGAGCCATGACGGCCAGTGGCTGGCGGTCGCCAATTACCTGCCGCAGACGCTGACGATCCTGTCCACCGCCGATCTGTCCCCGGTCAAGGTGATCGAGATCAAGGCCCGTGACGGCAAGCCCAGCCGCGTCAGCGCCGTCTATCAGGCGCCGCAGCGCAAAAGCTTTGTCCTCGCGCTGAAGGACGCCCCCGAGATCTGGGAGGTCACGACCGATCCCGAAGGCGGGCCGTTCCACGACGGCTTCGTCCACAGCCATGAAAAGGGCATGGAGGAAAGCCTCGGCGCCGAAAAGGGCCTGTTCGCCCGCCGCCGGATCGTGGTCGAGGAGCCGCTGGACGATTTCTTTTTCGACCCCGATTACCGCCATCTGATCGGCACCAACCGCGAGGGAACCAAGGGCGTCGTCGTCAACCTGATCGTCGGCCGCGAGATCGCGGAACTGCCGCTGCCGGGGATGCCGCATCTGGGATCGGGGATCACCTGGGACCGCGACGGCCACAAGGTGATGGCGACGCCGCATCTGAACGAGGGCGTGCTGTCGGTGATCGACATGGACGACTGGACGCTGGTCAAGCAGATCAGGACCAACGGGCCGGGGTTCTTCCTGCGCTCGCACCACACCACGCCCTATGTCTGGGCGGACGTGTTCTTCGGCCCCCACAAGGACGAGGTTCACATCATCGACAAGCAGACGCTGGAGATCGTGAAGACCCTGAACCCCGCCCCCGGCAAGACCGTCGCCCATACCGAGTTCACGAAAGACGGGAAATACGCGCTGGTCTCGATCTGGGAGGACGACGGTGCCGTGGTGGTCTATGATGCCGAAACACTGGAAGAGGTGCGGCGGCTGCCGATGAAGAAGCCGTCCGGGAAATACAATGTCTGGAACAAGATCACCTTCGAGGACGGAACCAGCCACTGACCCGCGCTGGGTGCGGACGGACGGCCGGCCGGGCTGGTTGTTGTTGCTGGTGCTTTATCCCTTCACGGTGGGGGCGGCGGCGATCAACCTGTTCATGCTGGCGCTGATCGGGCGGGCCGTGGCTCTGCCCAATCTGTCGCCGGAAACCGCGGTGCTGGCCGCCCTGGTGCTGGGGGTGCCGCTGAACTGGCTGGCCGGTCGCTGGATCGCGGGCCTGCTGGTCGAGGCGCGCAAGGACTGACCACAGGGCGTTGTGACAGGGGAACGGCGTCGCCCTGGGCGAAAGGGACGGCAAGGCGCGGCCCCGGCCGGGATCGTGCCGCAAGGCCGATTGCCCGTTCCTGTCGGCCGCGACGTCCCGCTTACGGCCCCGGCTTTGCCTGTGGCGTCAGGGTCGATGCGGGCATCCTGCCCATGGGTCCCGCGCCCTGCGGCAGCCGCGCCGTCTGCACCATCAGGATGCCGGCCGCGACGATGATCGACCCCACGATGTCGGACCAGCCGAAACGTTCCCCCAGCAATGCCGCCGCGATCGCCACCCCCAACGGGGGCGACAGGAAATGAAAGGTCGCGGCCCTGACCGCGCCGATGCGCGTGACCAGCCGGAACCAGATGAAGGTGGCAAAGACCCCCGGCGCGACGACCGTATAGGCAAAGGCCGCGACCAGCCCCCAGCTCCACCGGATCGGCTGCCCCCATTCCAGCACCGCTGCCGGAACCAGCAGCGCGGCCGCCCCCACCGCCATCTGCAGCCCCACGATCATCAGCACGTTGCTGCCCCCGCCCGCGCCGCGCACCGCCAGCGTCGCGACCGTCAGCGCCACCACGGCGGCCAGGCACATGACCAGCCCGATCATGTCCATGCCGTGCGACAGCCGCACGCCCATGATGATCGTCACCCCCACGACGCCCACAACCAGCCCCGCGATCGCCACCGGGCGCAGCCGTTCGCCCGCGAAGATCCAGCCGAAGAACGCCACCAGCAGCGGCATCATCGAGGCGATGATCGAGGCGGCCGAAGCCTCGATCCACTGCATCCCCACCCAGTTCAGGCCCAGATACAGCGCGTTCTGGGTGAACCCGAACAGGACGACCGTGCGCCATTCCCCCCGGCTCAGCCGCAGGCTTTGCCCCATGGCGCGGGCAAGGCCCATCGCAAGGACGGCCGACAGCACGAAACGGATGACCAGCGCGGTCAGCGGCGGGGCGTCGATCACGATGATCCGCGTGGCGGTGAAGGCCGACGACCAGATCAGCGCGAAGCTCAGCCCCATCAGAATCGCCCTGCCGTCCATGCCGCCCCCTTTGCCCGCGAATCCGGTCAGCCAAAGGGTTCCGGGGGCAAATGTCCAGCCACGGCCCGCGCGCGGGCCAGATCCTCGGGCGTGTTGACGTTGAAGAACGGCTCGGGTCCCGTGAACGCAACCCTCTGTGCGCCGTGACGGTCCGCGAATTCGGTCAGACGGCGGCCGCCCGCCAGCAGATTCGCGCGCAGATCGTCGCGCAGCGCCACGTCCCAGGCGGCAAAGACGGGGTGGTCGCGCCCGTCATGGCAGGCCAGCACCACCGGCGCCGCGCCTTGCGTCAGCCGCGCGGCCAGATCGCGGGGAAAAAACGGCGTGTCGGCTGCGGCGGTCACGATGCGCGCGAATCCCTGCGCTGCGGCCCAGTCCATGCCGGCCAGCACCCCGGCCAGCGGGCCGGGCCGGTCGGGAAGGCTGTCGGCCAGCACCGGCAGGCCGAAGTCGGCGAAGCGGGCCGGATCGCCATTGGCGCTGATCGCGCGCGCACAGCCCAGCCGGTCGACCACATGCGCGATCATCGGCCGCCCGCCCAGATCCAGCAGCGCCTTGTCCCCGCCCCCCATCCGACGCGACAGCCCG
Organism: uncultured Paracoccus sp.; assembly: GCA_937859005.1. GTDB lineage: Bacteria > Pseudomonadota > Alphaproteobacteria > Rhodobacterales > Rhodobacteraceae > Paracoccus. The sequence goes on from CALLYR010000463.1 coordinate 7,795, forward strand.
CCGGCCAGCACGATCCCGGCCACCTGTTCCGCTTGCGCCGCCATTGCCTTCGATCCTTTCAACTGCCCGGCGATCCTGCGCCGAGGGGCGGCCTGCGGCAAGATGCGCTGTCCCCGACCATTGCGGCGGGGCGTGCGCATGCCTAACCTGATCGCCATGCTGGCCTATCTGATCCATGATGATACGGACGCCAACGCGGCCCTTGCGGCGCTGGCGCAGAAGATCGCGCCCCGTCTGCGGCTGGCGGGCGCGGTCCAGCACAATATCGGCGCCGGCCAGGACTGCGCCTGCGACATGGAACTGACGATCCTGGGGCGGCCCGGCATGGTGATCCGCATCTCGCAGTCGCTGGGATCGGGGTCGCAGGGCTGCCGGCTGGACAGCGAGGCGCTGGAACGCGCCGCGGGCCTGACTGCGGGCGTGCTGGCTCAAGGCGCCGATCTGGTCATCGTCAACAAGTTCGGCAAGCGCGAGGCCGCAGGCGGCGGTTTCCGCGGCCTGATCGGACAGGCGCTGGCGGACGGCGTCCCGGTGCTGACTGCGGTCGCGCCCGAAATCCTGCCCGCTTTTCTGGACTTCGCCGGCGGACTCGCGGTCGAACTGGCCCCGGATCAGGCCGCGGGCTGGTGTCTGGCGCAGGCGCAGACCGCCGCATGACCGATCCGGCCGAAATCGACGCCCGCCATCTGCTGTGCCCTTTGCCGGTGCTGCGGCTGCGCAAGGCGCTGGCGGCACTGCCTTCCGGCGCGACGGTGACATTGCTCGCGACCGATCCGGCGGCCATGATCGACGTGCCCCATTTCTGCGCCGAATCAGGGCACAAGCTG
>CALLYR010000464.1 GCA_937859005.1 uncultured Paracoccus sp.
GGTCGCTGTTCTCGGGCAGCGGGCAATGGTGCGGGACAGTGGCCGATACCGGCAGCGGCGTGGCCTTCGGCATGACACTGGCCTGCGCGCAGCGGTTTTTCGACTGACGGCGCGGATTGGGGGCGACGCGATCAGGCGCGCTTCCGATCCGGCTGAAGGGCAGTAAACGGGCGTTCTTCCCCCAGTCGGATGACGGAGGGAAAGGCAGCCGCCTGGAACAGGGACAGGGCCGCCTGCGCCCATGGGTAGTCACAGGCCACCAGGCGGGTGCGTTCACTCGGGCAGTGCGCCACCAACTCCGAGACGGCACGGGCCATGTTCTCGTGTGGTGGCCGCGGTGAGCTTGGCGGATGCGTCAGAGTCCGGCCACCTGAAATGGTGGCACCATGCCGCGGCCCCTTTTCCGGCTCAGCCCCGGCGCGGCCGCGTGGGGGGAGGCTGCCTTCCGCCCCGGCGCAGGTCGGCCGCCGCGCGCCCCCCCGCCGAGGGGGCGGGACGTTTCTGCGCGGGCGGCGCGGCGGCAGGACCGTCGGGTTTCGCCGCTGTCCCCGCCTTGGCCCTGGCCTTGGCCGCCAGATCGCGGGCAACGGCGAAGGCGCCCTTGATGCGGTCGGCATCGCGGGTCCAGTCGCCGCTGACCACGATCTTGTTGTCCACGATCCGGGCCGTGCCCTTCTGTTCGGTCAGATATTCGACCAACCCGGCGGGGTTCGGGAACCTGTCCAGATGGAACTGCACGGTCGCCCCCTTCGGCCCCGCGTCCAGCCGGGCAATATTGGCGCGCCGGGCCATCTCCTTGACCCGGATCACCAGCAGCAGCGTGTTCACCTCGCGCGGCAGGGGGCCGAAGCGGTCGATCAGTTCGGCGGCGAAGCCTTCCAGTTCAACCTTTGTGGACAGCGTGGCGAGGCGTCGGTAAAGCCCCAGCCGCACGTCCAGATCGGGGATATAGGTTTCCGGGATCGTCACCGGCACGCCAAGGTTCAGTTGCGGCGCCCATTCGTCCTCGGGCGTGCCCTCGATCTCGCCCGATTTCAGCTTGGCGATCGTCTCCTCCAGCATCGCCTGATAAAGTTCGAAGCCGACTTCCTTGATATGGCCCGACTGTTCCTCGCCCAGCAGGTTGCCCGCGCCGCGCAGGTCGAGGTCCTGCGAGGCGAGGTTGAAGCCCGCCCCAAGGCTGTCGATGGAGCCAAGGAACTTGAGCCGCCGCATCGCCTGCGGGGTCAGCGGCACCCGCGGTTTCGTGGTCAGGTAACAATAGGCACGGGTCTTGGACCGCCCCACCCGGCCCCGGATCTGGTAAAGCTGCGCCAGCCCGAACATGTCGGCGCGCCAGACGACCATCGTGTTCGCGGTCGGGATATCCAGACCGCTTTCGACGATGGATGTTGCCAGCAGCACATCATGGCTGCCGTCGTAAAAGGCGTTCATCCGGCTGTCCAGATCGCCCGCCGCAAGCTGGCCATGGGCGACGATGGTGCTGACCTCGGGGACGTTTTCCTTCAGCCAGTCCTCGACCTCGGGCAGGTCGGACAACCGCGGGACCACGAAGAAGCTCTGCCCGCCGCGGTATTTTTCCCGCAGCAGCGCCTCGCGGATCGTCACGCTGTCGAATTCGCTGACATAGGTGCGGATCGCCAGACGATCCACCGGCGGCGTGCCGATCACCGACAGGTCGCGCACCCCGGTCAGCGACAGTTGCAGCGTGCGCGGGATGGGCGTCGCGGTCAGGGTCAGGACGTGGACATCGGATCGCAGTTCCTTCAGCCGCTCCTTGTGGGCCACGCCGAAATGCTGTTCCTCGTCGATGACCAGCAGGCCCAGGTCCTTGAAGCGCACCTGTTTGGCCAGCACCGCATGGGTGCCCACCACGATATCGACGCTGCCGTCCGCCAGCCCAGCCCGCGTCGCCGACGCCTCCCTGGCACTGACGAAGCGCGACAGGGGGCGCAGGTTGATCGCGGTGCCGCGGAAGCGTTCGGCAAAGCTGCGGTAATGCTGACGCGCGAGCAGCGTCGTGGGGGCCACCACCGCCACCTGTTTTCCTTGGGAGGCCGCGACGAAGGCCGCGCGCATCGCGACCTCGGTCTTGCCGAAGCCCACGTCGCCCACGACCAGCCGGTCCATCGGGCGCCCGGCGGACAGATCATCGACCACATCCTCGATGGCCGATGCCTGATCCTCGGTCTCGGTATAGGGAAAGCGGGCGGAAAACGCCTCCCATTCGTGATGCTCGGGTTCCAGAACCGGGGCCGGGCGCAGCAGCCGTTCGGCGGCGATCCGCATCAGGCGGTCGGCGATCTGGCGGATGCGTTCCTTGAGCCGGGCTTTCCGCGCCTGCCACGCGCCGCCGCCCAGCTTGTCGAGCAAGCCCTCCTCGTGCCCGTAACGCGACAGCAGGTCGATGTTCTCGATCGGCAGATAGAACTTGGCGTCGTCGGCATAGACGAGATGGACGTAATCGCGCGGCGGCCCCATCTTGTTCGTCTGCGGATCGCGGACCTGGATCGTCTCCAGACCCATGTAGCGGCCGATGCCGTGTTCGACATGGACGACCAGATCGCCGGGGGTCAGGGTCGCCGCGTCCTTGAGGTAGTTCTCGGCGCGCCGGCGCTTCCTCGCGCCGCGGATCAGCCGGTCGCCCAGCACATCCTGTTCGGAAATGACCGCCAGCGCCCCCGTTGCCTGCCCGTCCGTGACAAAGCCTTCGTCCATCGGCCAGACCGCCAGCCCCAGCGCGCCCTTCGCATCCGGCAGCGCGCGGATGTCGGCGATGGGGGTGCCGCCCGCCAGTCCCTCGTCGGCCAGAAGCCCCGTCAGGCGTTCTCGCGCCCCTTCGGAGAAGCTGGCGATCACGACGCGGTGGGTTTTCTGCAGGGCGCGGACATGGTCGGCCAGCGCGGCGAACAGGTCGGTCTTCTCGGCCTGCCGTTCGGGGGCGAAGTTGCGCCCCGCGCGACCCCCTGCATCCAGCACTCCCGGCCCCGGCGGGCGCGACAGCACCGACAGGCGCAACACACGGTGCGCCGACAGCCAGCGGTCCCATTCGGCCTCGTCCGCGAACAGCGCGGCGGGCGCAACGGGGCGATAGACGCTGTCGGCCCCGCCCTTGCGCGTCAGCGCCTCGCGCCGGGCGTCGTATTGCTCGGTGATCGTCTCCCACCGCGCCGCGCGGTGCTGGTCCAGATGGTCGTCCAGCACGACCGAGGCACCGGGCAGGTAATCGAACAGGCTTTCCAGCCGGTCGTGGAACCACGGCAGCCAGTGTTCCATCCCGGCGACCTTCTGGCCGGCGCTGACGGCCTCGTACAGCGGGTCGTTCGCCCCGCCGCCGTATTCGGCGCGATAGTTCTGGCGGAAGCGGGTGATCGAGGCTTCGTCCAGGATCACCTCGGACATCGGCGCGATCTCGATGCGGTCGAGGCTGCCCTCGCTGCGCTGGGTCTCGGCGTCGAAGCGGCGGATGCCGTCCAGCACGTCGCCGAACAGGTCCAGCCGCACCGGCCCGCCCGCGCCCGGCGGATAGATGTCGATGATGCCGCCGCGCACGGCGTAATCGCCCGGCTCGGTCACGGTCGGGGCCTGCGAGAACCCCATGCGGGCCAGGAAATCGCGCAAGGTGGCCACATCCAGCCGCTCGCCCGTTCTCGCGCCGAAGCTGGCGTCGCGGATGGTCTCGGCGGCGGGCAGGCGCTGCATCGCCGCGTTGACCGTGGTCAGCAGGACGAACGGACCCCTGATCCCCGACGCCAGCGCCGCCAGCACCTGAAGCCGCGCGGCCATGATCTCGCCCGCGGGCGACACCCGGTCATAGGGCATGGTGTCCCAGGCCGGAAGCTCCAGCACCGGCAGGGCGGGCGCGAAGAAGGTCAGCGCCGCGCGCATGGCCGCCAGGCGGCGGTCGTCGCGGGCGATGTGGATGACGGGGGCGCCGCGGGCGGATTCGCGCGCGATCAGCGCGGCATCCATGCCCTCGGGCGCGCCGGAAAGGATCAGCTGTTCGGCCATGCGCCGTCAGGTAAACCGCGTGAGGCGCGTGTCAAGCGTCACAACCCGTTGGGATGGGCGGCCATCCACAGCGTCCCCCATACCGCCGTCACGCCCACGGCCACGACCGACAGCGCCATCACCTGCCGGTGGTGCCGCGTCATCCCTTGGGCGGCGCGGGCAGCGGCTTCCTCGATTTCCAGCGTGCCGTGTTCGGCCTGCCGCAGGATCGCGCGCATCTGCGCGGCCAGCCTGACCCGCAACACCCCCAGCACCGCCAGCGGTCCGGCCAGCAGAAACAGCGCCTGCGCCGTTTCCACCCCATAGCCGAAGCCCAGCATCGCCAGCCCCGACAGCACGAAGCAGGCCACCGCCAGCAGCGCCATGCCGTCGCGCGGCACGATCCGCCAGCGCGGCGCGGCCAGCGACAGCCAGTCCAGCAGCAGGACCGATTCGGGCGAAGGCGCATCGGCCGCACCATCCGCGGGCGCCTGCCTGCGGACCTGCGCCACAAGTTCGGATGGCACGCCCAGCGCGCCCCTGCCGACCCAGGTCCAGGCGACCGACAGCAGCACCCAATACCACAAGGACGAAAAAGCCCGTGTGTCCAGATGGGTCAGCATGCCGTCCAAGGTGTTCCGCCGCCTTCGCTCAGTCTCCTGTCCCGAGCTTAGGCCGACTGCGCCGGGCAAGGAAACGGGCGGCGCGCAGATTTTCCCGATGGTTGCCCTTTCGCCGCGGCTGGGGAAAGCTGGGGCAACCGCAATCGAAGGCCCGCGCCCATGCCCGCAACCCCGATCATCGCCCCCTATCCCGCCACCCGCCTGCGCCGCCTGCGCCGCACGCCCGCGCTGCGCGCGCTGACCGCGGAACGCAACCTGACCGCGCAGAACCTGATCTGGCCGATCTTCGTGACCGAGGTCGCGGGGGCCGAGGGCGAGATCGCGTCCATGCCGGGGGTGGAACGGCTGACCCTGGACGGCGCGCAGCGCGCCGCAGAACGGGCGGCGGAACTGGGCATCCCCGCGATCTGCATCTTTCCCCATTCCGACCCCGACCTGAAGACGGAAGGCTGCGAACGCGCCTGGGACGAGAACAACATCGGCAACCGCGCGATCCGGGCGGTCAAGGACGCGGTGCCCGATCTGGCGGTGATGACGGATATCGCGCTCGACCCCTATAACGTGAACGGGCATGACGGGCTGGTGCGCGACGGCGTGATCCTGAACGACGAAACCGTGGTCGCGCTGGTCCAGATGGCGCTGGTGCAGGCGCAGTCGGGCGCCGACATCCTGGGTCCCAGCGACATGATGGACGGCCGCATCGCCGCCCTGCGCGGCGCGCTGGAAAGCGAAGGGCACAAGGACGTGGCGATCCTGTCCTATGCGGCGAAATACGCGTCGAGCTTCTATGGCCCGTTCCGCGATGCGGTCGGCGCGTCGGGGCGGCTGATCGGCGACAAGAAGACCTATCAGATCAACCCCGCCAACCGGGACGAGGCGCTGCGCTGCGTGGCGCGCGACCTGTCCGAAGGCGCGGACATGGTGATGGTCAAGCCGGGGATGCCCTATCTGGACATCTGCCGCGAGGTGAAGGACCAGTTCGGCGCGCCCACCTTCGCCTATCAGGTCAGCGGCGAATACGCGATGATGGAAGGCGCGATCCGGGCCGGCTGGCTGAAACGGGACACGGTGACCGAAAGCCTGCTGTGTTTCCGCCGGGCGGGCTGCGACGGCATCCTGACCTATTACGCGCCCCAGGTGGCCGAAGCGCTGGCGCAGGGATAAGGGCGGGCGGCGCATCCCGGTCCTTTCCAGCCCGGTTCTTGCAGACCAGAACGCCCGCCCCGGCCAGCCACCCGGCGGTCGTTCCGTTCCCGGCGGCGATCAGCTGCCGTGGATCACGCGGACATAGTTGCGGGTTTCGCGGTAAGGCGGGATGCCCTTGTATTTCTGCACCGCGCCGGGACCGGCGTTATAGGCCGCCAGCGCCAGCCGCCAGTTGCCGAAGGTGTTGTACATCTGGCGCAGGTAACGCGCCCCCCCTTCCAGATTCTGCAGCGGATCGGCGGGGTTGACGCCCAGCTTGGCCGCCGTCCCCGGCATCAGTTGCGCCAGACCGCGCGCGCCCTTGTGCGACTGCGCGCCGGGATTCCAGCCCGATTCCTGCTGGACCAGCCGCAGGAACAGATCCTCGGGGATGCCGTGCTTGCGCGCGACGGCGCGGGCGTGGGGCAGGTACTTGCTGCGCTGGCTGCCGCGATAAGCGGGAATGGCGCCGCCGCCGCCGCTGCCGTCCAGGCTGATGATCGTGACAGTCCTGGGCTTGCCCGCATCGGGGCGCAGCTTCTGCGAGCGCTGGTATTGCGCCGCCAGCCGGCTGTCCATCAACTGCGTCTGCCGCTGGAACTGCGAGACGCGCGACTTGGACGAGGCACCCCCGAGTTTCAGCCCCTCTGCCGCCGCAGGAAGGGCAAGCGCCGTCCCTGCCAGCACCAGGGCGGACACCCTGGCCAGATTCCGAATCCTGCCGAACACCGCCATCACCCTGGTCCCCCGCCGATTTTCGTTTTGCCAATCGCTATAGCGTGAAACCGCCCCGCGCGCCACGCAGCGGATTCCGGGACGGGCAGACCGCCGCGCGCCATCGGCAGGAAACCGCCGATGCCCGCCCCCGCCATGCGG
>CALLYR010000465.1 GCA_937859005.1 uncultured Paracoccus sp.
GATGTCGGCACTGCTCCTCGACCAGCCGCCCGGATCATTTTCGCATGGAGAACGGACCCCCCCTTGCCGGGCCGCGCGCAGCCGCCCGCCCGATGCTGCAGTATTTCCGCTGGGCCTTCATCGTCACCGCGCTGGGCCTGGTGCTGGGCGCGGCCCTGGGCTGGCAGATGACCGGCACCCTCGGCGGCATGCTGACCATCTTCTTCATCTGCGCGGTGCTGGCGGTGCTGGAAATCTCGCTGTCCTTCGACAACGCCATCGTCAATGCCAACAAGCTCAAGACCATGACCCCGGTCTGGCAGCACCGCTTCCTGACCTGGGGCATCGTCATCGCCGTCTTCGGCATGCGCATCGTCTTTCCGCTGCTGATCGTGGTGATCGCGGCCGGGATCGGGCCGTGGCAGGCGATGGTGCTGGCGGCGGTGCGCCCCGGCGAATACGCGCGCATCATGCAGGACGCCCATCTGCCGATCGCGGCCTTCGGCGGCACCTTCCTGATGATGGTCGGGCTGTCCTTCTTCTTCGACCATGAAAAGGACGTGCACTGGGTGCGCTGGCTGGAAGGGAAGATGCAGAAATACGCGACCATCCGCGGCATCGAGGTCGCGGTGGTGCTGGTGCTGGTGCTGACCTTCTCGGCCTTCCTGGAGCCGGCCGAATCCGGGATCTTCTTCCGCTCGGCGGTCTGGGGGCTGCTGACCTTCCTGCTGGTCGAGGTGCTGGGCGGGCTGCTCGACAGCACCCAGCAGACGCTGGCCGCGGGCGCGCGCGGCGGCCTGGGCGCGTTCCTGTATCTCGAGGTGCTCGACGCCTCCTTCAGCTTCGACGGGGTGATCGGGGCCTTTGCGCTGACCCAGAACCTGTTCGTGATCGCCATCGGCCTGGGGATCGGGGCGATGTATGTGCGCTCGATGACCATCATGCTGGTCGAAAGGGGCACGCTGGCCCAGTACCGCTATCTGGAACACGGCGCCTTCTATGCCATCATCGCGCTGTCGGTCATCATGTTCCTGCAATCCTTCGTCCATATCCCCGAGGTCATCACGGGCCTCGGCGGCGCCGCGCTGATCGGCATCTCGCTGTGGTCCTCGGTCCGCTGGAACCGCCGCGCCGGACAGGCCGGGGGCTCCGAGGGATAAGCCAGAACCGGCCGCGGCTCAAACCGCGGCCGGAAAGGGCAGCCGCCGCAGGATCAGCGGCAGCAGGCCCCCTTTCAGCAATGTCTCGACCTCCAGCGAGGTCTCGATGGCGGCGGTCGCGGCGATCTCCTCGACGCGGCCATCCGCGCGGCGGATGCGCACGGCGACCGGGCTGCGCGGGCTGATGCGAGCGGGGTCCGCGTCGATTCCGATCAGGTCATGGACGCTCAGGGCCAACGCCGCGGGCGTCACGCCTTCGGGCAGGCGCAGGGGCAGGATGCCCATGCCGATCAGGTTGGTGCGGTGGATGCGCTCGAAGCTGACGGCCAGCACCGCCCGCGCACCCAGCAGCGCCGCCCCCTTGGCGGCCCAGTCCCGCGACGATCCCATGCCGTAACGCTCGCCTGCGACGATCACCACAGGCTGTCCTTGCGCATGATAACGCGCCGCCGCCCGCCACAGGGGCAGGACCTGCCCGTCCGGCAGCACCGTCGAGCCCGGCAGGATGTCGGGTCCGAGCAGGTTCCTGACGTTGCGGTTGGTGAACAACCCGCGCAGCATCACTTCCCAGTTGCCGCGACGGGAGGAAAAGACGTTGAGGTCGCGCGGATTCTCACCGCGATCGATCAGGTATTGGCCCGCCTCGCCCGTGGCCGGGATCGCGCCTGCGGGCGAGATGTGGTCGGTCGTGATGTCATCGCCCACCACCAGAATGGGGCGCGCCGCATAGGTGCCCAGCCGCGAGCCCTCGCCGAAGGAGGCGAAGGGCGGACGGCGGATATAGGTGGACGCCGCGTCCCACGGGAACAGCGCCGTGTCCGGCGCATCGAGTTCGGCCCACAGGCGGCTCGATTCCGCCTCGTCATAGGCGGTGGCGAAATCACCCGCGTCGGTGGCGCGGGCCAGCGCGGCATCGATCTCGGCCCC
>CALLYR010000466.1 GCA_937859005.1 uncultured Paracoccus sp.
AGGATGGTGTGCCGGGTCAGGTCATAAGCCTCGCGGATCAGGAACATGCGGTCCGTGAATGTCCCCGCCTGGTCCATGTCGCCCGAGGACAGCGCCCCGAACACGCGCCTGAGGAAGATCTCGGGCAGGAACAGTTCACCCCAGTTCAGGACCGCATAGGCCATTGCAGCCATGACCCCGAGCGTGCCCAGCAGGATGCGCGTCGACCCGCTCAGCGCGACCAGCGCGGCGACGCCGAGAACGGTCAGGAAGAACCCGGTGTTCGACCCGGTCAGCAACAGGCCATAGCCAAGCGGCGCAAGCGCGACCAGCAGCAGGACGGGCCTGATCTCGCGCAGGAAATACAGCCACAGCGAAAAGGTGATCGCCACGGCGGCAAGTGCTGCGGCCTCGTTTCCACGCTCGACAAGCGACCGCAGCCGGCCGTTTCCCATCATGAAGCGCAGATCGCCGGGATGGAACTCGTCCACCCAGGCCCCGTGAACCATGACGGCCACCATGCCCGCGACGAACAGCTTGATGAGCAGGATCACCTCGGCGCGGCTGCGCTGCAGCAGCAGCATCGGCACGACGATCAGCGAAAACAGATACTGCGCCGAAACCGTCATGCCGCTGACCAGATTGCCGTTCATCGCCGATCCGATCACCAGCCCGCCGGTCAGCAGCAGGGTGCAACCGTACCAGGCGCGCGTCGCCGGCCCGAAGGGACGCATCGGCAGCCCGGTTCCCAGCAGCATCGCCAGCAGCGCCAGCATGGAAAACACGTCGCTCAGGGTGATATAGGCAAAGCTCGCGCGGAAAAAGTTCATCGGCGACAGAAAGACCGCGATGGCGATCAGCACCAGATCGGCGCGCCAGAACGCCTGCGCCGATCCGCCGCGCAGGGCAGCCGGTGCAATCGCCGAAGCCGCCTCTGTCATGGCCGCAATCCCCGTGGACAAGCTGATTTCATCATGTCGCGCGCCGCCGCAGCCCGCAAGCCGCTTTGACAGGCGGCGGGCGCATGGCTAGCCTCCCGCCTCGGCCGATTCAGGCCCTGAAATCCTGCAGAGTATCCATGTCCCGCGTCCGCATCCTGTTTCCCTTTGCCGGCGATACCGAACTTGGCGGCAGCCACTTCTCGGCGCTCGATCTGATCTCTGCCCTGGACCGCGACCGCTATGATCCGCGCATCCTGCTGCATCGGCAGGCC
>CALLYR010000467.1 GCA_937859005.1 uncultured Paracoccus sp.
GCCCGGCGCGGCAGGCTCGTCCGTGAACCACAGATCGGCCCCCACCACCGGCAGCAGCGCCCGTGCCGCCGTGCTGACGGTATCAAGTTGCGCGTCGATGAAGCTGTCGCGGGAATGGACCTCGCGCCCCGCCAGCAGGCGGTCCAGCCGTTCCAGCCGCAGCGGATCGTCGCGGTCGTATCCGGGCAGGAACGGCGCGGCGGTGGAAAGGGCGGCTGAGGGGGCGGCAGGAAGGGCCGCGGGGCCGCCCGCCACCGGCAACGGCGCGGGCTCCGTCGGCTCCTCCACGGACGCCGGAATGATGCCGTCCGGCCGCCCGCCTCCGGTCGCGGCCACGATGCCCCGGTCAGGCGCGGCCTGCCGGGCGGGCGCGTCGGGGGGCAGCAACCCGTCCCAGCGTACTGCCCGATCGCGGCCGGGCGCAGGCATCCGGCCCGCCGTAGGATGATCCGAGGGACGCAGCGGCACCGCCCCTGCCAGCGTCTGCGCCACCCCTTCGGCATCGGCCAGCGTCAGCTCGACCGACGGGGCCACAATGGCGCGCGAGGCGCTCAGCCCCGCCGCACGGTCCTGCGCCGACATCAGCCCGACCAGCGCCGACATGGTCGTGTCCTGCGTCGAAAGCCCGGTCCAGCGCAGCGCGGCGACGCTGCCCGCGGGCGTCACCGCGCCCAGCCCGAAGTGAAGGCCCGGAATCACCGGACCCGCGCCGGATTCCCGCAGCGTCACCTGCTGCTCCGGCCCGCCCTGGACGCGGATGGTTTCCTGCCGGGTGGTGAAATCCGTCCAGCCCTGTGGCCCCAGATAGCGGTCGGGATCGCCGGGCTGCACCTCCTCCATCACGATGTCCTGGTCGTCCATCCAGGCGGGCGTCATCCCCCAGGCCAGCATGGGATTGCGCCCGGACAGGATCGCGGGAATGCCGGGAATGGTCCCGCCGATCACCCCGCCCGCGCGCAGGTCCATCCGCGCCAGATACCACAGCGAGGGCGCGGTCAGCGCCACATGCGGATCGTTGGCCAGCAGCGGCGCCCCCGTCGCCGTGCGCGCGCCATCCGCGGCAAAACCGTTGGCCGTGGTGCCAAGCCCCGGCACGACGAAGCCCGCCAGCCCCGAAAACCAGTCGGGCGCAGGCATGACCGCCGCCCTGCCGGGAAAACGCGCGTCAGGCCCGAACAGCGCGGCATAGGCGGGCATGGGGGGCTCGCCTTCGCCCGTGACCAGATCGGCGGCGCGTTCGGGGATGGCCAGCGACACCTGCGCGCGCAGCACCTCGGCCCGCAGTTGCGCGGTGCTGCCCAGCGCCACCAGCTTCAGGATCGCCAGCGAATCCGCGGGCTGCCAATAGGCGATGTC
>CALLYR010000468.1 GCA_937859005.1 uncultured Paracoccus sp.
GAGGTCTTCACGGCGGCGCTGCGCCGCCGCAAGGGCCGTCCCGACGCATTGTTGCGGCAGTTGCGCCATGACCGCGCGGTCCTTTACGAGGCGCAGGGACGCAGGGCGCAGGCGCGGCGCGAATTCGAACGCATCCATGCCGAAGACCCCGGTTTCGCGGATGTGCGGGCCCGGCCGGGTCCGACGGGCTGAACAGGGGCAGACGCGGGATTTCCCCGCCCCGTTCAATCCACGGGTGTCGCGGCAGGTTGCATGTCGGCCGTGCCCGCCCCTATCCTTTCAGCGGCAATTCGGGCCTTTTCGAAATAGGCAGGGCGGGCGTGACTGGATCGGCAGGGCCGTTGACCGGCAGCATCGGCAAGGATGGCGCGGATTCCCCGGCCGGGGCGGGCGGGGCCTGCGCGCCGGTCTTTGCATCGCGCGCCGCAGCCGTGGCCGAAGGACCGTCTGCGATCCCGGCCACGGCAAGCTGCATCGTCACGGTCGAAGGCGACGCCCTTGTGCTGCGGACCCGCGACCGGCAGGGGGACGACCCGCTGTTCGATGCGCCGCTCTGCTGGGGCGTCGTCGCAAGGATCGGCGCCGGCAGCGAACCGGACCCCGGACAAGGCGCATCCGATGCCCCCGTCGTGCTGACGGCCCCGACCCCCGAGGGCCAGGACATTCCCCTTGGCCGGCAGATGGCGCTGACAGCCGCGGGGACGGCCGTGCAGATCTGGGCCCCTGTGCCGGACCCGCCCGAGGCCGCCGGGGTTGCGGGCCTGCGCCGCGATGCCCGCGGGCGGTGGTGGCAGTGCCGTTTCGACAGCCGCAAGCCCGAATTCCGCGGACCCCACGTCTATGTCAGCCGCGCCGATGCGGCCCGGCTGCTGGCCAGCGATCCGCCGCCCCCCCGCATCCGCCATGTGTTCAGCATCGAAGACGGCCGGCTGGTGGTGCGCAGCCGCACCCGCACCGAAGACGCCCTGTTCGACCGGATGCCGCGCTGGGGGATCAGGGCGGCCTTTTTCGGGACGCCGCCCGCCGCGCCGCAGCCCGGCCCGGCGGGATCGCCCCCGCCGGGCCGTCCCGATTACGAACGCGGGCATCTGCCGGACTTCGCGGCTCCGGGACTGGGGGAACTGGCGGCCTGGGCCGGGGGCGTGCCGCCGTCGCCCACCCATTTCCGCACGCATCTCGACTATGGCGGCGACTGGTTCGAAGGGGCGCGGGTGATCCGCGAATCGGGCGCCGCCTGCACCATGCCCAGCCCCTATGACCCCCCCCATGTGGTCCATCCCCAGATGATGGAGATGTATGCGGATTTCCGCGGGTTCCGCTATGTCTGCGCCATCACCGCCTATCCGAACGCCGATGACGGATTCGAGGACCCGCTGCTTTACGGCTCGAACGACCGCATCGCATGGACGCTGCTGCCGGACATGCCCCAGCCGCTGGCCGTCCGGCCCAATCCTCATTCCTATAACTCCGATGTTTTCCTGACGCAGGATCCCCGGACCGGAGAGCTGATCGTCGGTTGGCGCGAGGTCTTTGCCCCTGATGCGGCATCGAAGAACGACCCCGCGGCGTCAACCGTCAACCTGAAGATCCGCGCCACCCGCGACGGCATCGGCTGGTCCGAACCGGCCACGATCTACAGCGTCGCGCAGGCCGAGGACCCGCTGATTTCGCCGGGCGTCATTCATGATCCTGCGCGCCGGGAATGGCGGATGTGGTCGGTCAGGCGGCCGCGGCTGGGCTATTACACGGCGCCGTCGGTCTTTGGGCCCTGGACCTCGCACGGAACCTTCCCCGTCGCCGCGCCGCGTCCCGCGCCCCCCCATCATTTCGAGATCAAGTGGCTGGGCGACCGGCTGGTGGCGCTGTGCGGGGACCGCTGGACGGGCAAGCAGTATTTCGCCCTGGTGGACCCGGACCGGCCGACCTCGTTCGCCTGGTCTTCCGTCAGCTGCCTCGAAGACGGCTCGGGCGCGGATAGACTGCCGGTCTACAAGGCCAGCTTTCTGCCACGCATCCTGCCGGACGGCACCTGGCGCATGGGGCTGTGGTGGACCGGAGTGGGCGGCGGTGAGCGTATCCTTCGATATGCCGAAAGCGATGGGTCATTTGCGGTTCAGGGCTGGGGCCGCGCGGCCGAGGGGACGGCGCTGACCGATGTGTCGATCAGGGGCAACACCTATGCCGCGACCCTGCTGACCCCGATGGGACGGTCTGCGACCCTGGTGGACCGCACCCGCGTCCGCTTTCGTCCGCCCGCCGCCAGTTCCGGGGCCAGCCCCGGTCTGACCGTGAACGGCCAGACGCATGTCCTGCGCAGGCGCGCCGGGGGAATCCTGGAATCCGGCGACCTGAAGCAAGGCATCGAATACGAGATCGAACTGCGCTCCGACGGCAGCGCCGTCTGCCTGGATTTCGGTGCCTGAAGAGGGCAGGCGATCCTCACGGCAACCGCCTGGAATGGCCTGTCGGCGTGATCCATGCCCGCCCCTCCCATATCGCGTCTTCGTCGGGCACAGCTGACCTGCCGCGGGTCTTTCATCCAAGGCCCGTTCTTCGCCGACAGGGTGGATCGTTCCGCCTCCAGTCCCCGGATCCTGGCAAGCGCCGTCTCCGCTTCGGCCTTCCGTCCTTCGCTCAGCGGCCCCTCGGCCCGGAGGCGGCGTTTGTAAATGCTGATGGCAAGGTTGCGATACTGGGGCTCCCGGCCCTCTGCCGCCCCCGGTCGAGCCCCGCCTTCATTTCCAGCAGGAACTGGTCGAGTTCGTGCAGATGGATTTTTGCGAGCATCGGCGAGACCACGCCGCGCGGGGGGGCGCTCAGCGTCCGATGGAACCGCCAGTCCTCCGTATGGCCCGCGTTGAGCATGCCCCGGCTGAGTGCAATGAAGCGCTGATCCGCAATGCGCTGTTCAAGCAGGCGAAGAAGAATGGCGTGGCCAATGTTGCCGAAGAAGCCGACCGCATCGACGTCCGCCAGCCACTTAACGCCCGTCCATTCGGCGCACATGCTTTTCAGCGCCGTATGGCAGGGGGCCACTTAACGCCCGGAGCGAAAGCCCGGCCCGAAGGGGACGCCATTCCCCTGTTTCGGGCCTTTTCGTCCGGCTCCACGTCTTTGATTTGTTGAAGCGGCACAGAATATATGATGAGCAATGCCTTCTCGAACCTGCCACTGCTCTGTTCACGGCAAAGAAAAAGGAGAACGGCCTGATGGACGAAGACCAAAAGCGCGTTCTGGCGGAAAAGCTGGACAGCCTGGAACTTGAAGAACTCAGGGACCTGCGCGGGAACGTGGATCGCACGATCTCGCACCTTGAGAGCCGCAAGCGCCAGGAGGCGCTCTCTGCGGCGGAACAGATCGCGCGCGAACACGGCTTCAGGCTGGCCGACCTGGTTTCCGACCGCCCTTCGGGCAAGGCGGGAAAATCCGGTCAGGGCGGGTCGGTCTTGCCCGCGGCCTATGTGAACCCTGAAAACCCGGACGAGACCTGGAGCGGCCGCGGGCGGCGGCCGGGTTGGGTGAAGGCCGCGCTGGAGGCCGGGCGCACGCTGGAAGATCTAAGAGCTTGAAGGCGCGCGGCGGCCGCAGTGCAAGCCGGAGTCGCGGCCCCCTCGCAGCGCGTCCCCGCATCGCAAGGAGACGCGAAAGTCCTGACTGCTGCGTTCAACTGTCCGCACACAGGCCCCCCGTCAGGTTCCTTGCGGTGGAGAAGCGCTCGTCTCTCCTCCATGCAACTGAAGAACTCGAGCCAGCATCTCGCAGGATGGGATCAGGCATTTATCAGCCCTCCACGCATCTCGATGAAGAAGGCGATCTCGGCGACGTCCTGCCCGGCCCTGAGATTGGCGAACAGGAAAAGACGGTCGCCGCGCATCCGGCGCGCTGTCCGTCATGTCGTCGGACAGCCAGGCCATGGGGCGCGCGTGGGGGAAATGACCCTGCGCATTTTCCAGGCGGCGCCCAGGATGCGCCTGCAGCGCGGGCGCCTGCCCGAGGAAACGGGGAACAACGACAATTTCCGCGTCAAGCGCTATATCGCCAAGCTGACCATCAACCCCGCCATCGCCACGGACTGTCCGCGCATCCGGGTTCGGTCGAGGTGGGCAAGCTTGCCGATCTGGTTTTATGGTCCCCCGCCTTCTTCGGGGTGAAGCCCGATCTGGTCATCAGGATGGGTACGGTCGCCATGGCTCAGATGGGCGATCCGAACGCCTCGATCCCGACCCCGCAGCCGGTCCATTACCGCCCCATGTTCGGGGCCTTCGGGCGGGCAAAGGCCCATTCGGCCGTGACCTTTCCCAGCGCCGCCGCCCAGGCCGGGGGGTTGCCGAAAAGCTGGGCCTCGCCAAGGCCACCCTTGCGGTCCAGAACACGCGCGGCGGGATCAGCAAGGCGGACATGATCCACAATTCGGCGACGCCGAATATCGAGGTCGATCCGGAAACCTGCGAGGTGCGCGCCGACGGCGAGCTGATCACCTGCGAACCGGCCGATGTCCTCCTGGATGCCGTGTGGGTCGCCAATCTCCATGCCTTCACCGTGAACCTCATCTCGGCCGGCGTCTGCCTGGTGCCGCTTGGCCAGATGGACGGGCTCAAGGTCCTGGCAGCACTGGAAGGCATGATCCTCGATGTCGCGCACGAGGCCTGCCCGGCCGGGCTCGACGAACTGGGATCGTCGAGCTTTCTCGCCGACATCGCGTCCATGTGCCACGAAACCCAGTATACGCGGCTCTTCCGCTCATGACCTCTCCGGCATCATCCTTGCCGTGCACTTTGTCCTTTTCCTGTGCGATCAAGGACTCGCCTGATCTGGCAGATCATCTGTCTGCGGGTCTGTGGCGCGGGTTGGAAACCTCTCCGGACACCTCGATCAGATCGTCCAGATCGCGCCGGAGCTGGTCCAACGCAAATCCGATCCCGAACAGGCGGGCGAGCGCGGCTGTCGGAAGGGAATGTGTCATTCCCGTCCGCAGCATGTCCTCGATGGCAACCCGGTAGTCGCGGACGGCTGGAGCGAGGGTGTTGGGGTTCTCTGCCACAGGCTGCCCGGCCAGAAGCCGGCATATGCTTCTCAGCGTCGAGGCGCCGCTTTCGGCGGCGCTCTGCCACGATACGGCAGCGCGCTCGTGAAGGACGTCGTTCCCCGCTCCGCGCGCTGCCCGGCGAAGCATGTCCACATCCAGACGCACCCGCCGCAAGGTCCGCAGCAGCCGCGCTCCCTCGCGGTTCTCGGGAAGCCATGCGCGCCTCTCGTGTGCGGCTTCCTCGACGAAGACCGTCAGCTGGAGGAAATTCTCCCGGATTTCCACGGCGCGCGAGCCGAGGTCTGCCTGACCCGGAGGGTCACCGGACGCGAGGGCCTGGAGCTGATCGGCCATCAGCCGTGTTATGCGACCCGCCGTCTCCACAGCCGAGCGCGAGGCGCGGGCAGGCATGACGAGGACCGAAACCAGAAGGCCGACCCCGCAGCCCAGGCCGACCCCCAGGATGCGATCGGCGGCAAGGTGCAGAGGACCCATCCCCAGGCCAGGACCGCCCAGAAGGACGATGGCGGCGGTGATGGGTGCGATCCGGAAGCCTGCAGAAAAAGCGGCGAGAACTGCAAGGGGTGCCAGGGCGATCGCCAGCGCCACCGCGCTTGAGAGTGGATCGTCCGGCATGACCGCGAGCACGACGACGGCTGCGTAAGCGGCGCCGAACAGCGACCCGACGAACTGTTCGAAAGCCATCTTGAGGGAACCGCCGACATTGCTCTGCGTCACCATGACTGCAGCAATGACGGCCGAGAGTTCGACCGAGAGGCCGAGCGCATGGACCGATACCAGCACGGCGACGCCGGCTGCGGTCATGCGCAATGCATGCACGAGCCGCCATCGATATCGCCACAGCCAGCGCCTCATCGCAGCTCGGGCGCACCGGCAGGACCGGGCGAAGCGGGAGCCGGTTCACGCCGGTTGTCGGAGAGACTTTGAGCCAGAGCGTATCCATGCCCGCCCGGTTCAGGTGTTTCGCTGTCATGAAAGCGGCGGCGCCCGAGTTCGCGGAAGATCGTGGACCGATGCCTGCCGAGCCGCTGCCCGATTCCACCGAGGCTTGTCTTCGCGTGCCCCCAACGTTTGATCCTGCGGCGTTCAGACAGGGAAAGATGAGAGAGGCGAACCTTCATTCCGGGATATTCTCATGGCGTGACACCTTGTCGAGCATAAAGCGGCTATCAGAATAGCGCGTCTTTCCGTGTCATGGATACGATGCATGACGGTCAGGGTGTAACTGCCCGGACTGACTGTTCGGGTCATGCCGAGGATATTCGCCCTGTTTGCGCCGGGATCAGATCTTCGCCGCCTGAACATGGGCAGAGAGGGTCGGCTTCGAAATCCCCGTTTTCCTGCGCATGACACAGCCGCGGCCATGCCCGTGACGCGACCCGGCTTTGCCGCAGAGACGGCCGTCGCCTGCTTCGGGACGGTCCGGCCGCAACGCGGTCTCGGTGTGCCGCTTGCGCGGACAGCCAGGAAGACAGGATTCTCAGGAGCGAAGGCTGCGTCGGTGGGTCGCCGGGTTGCGTTCGAACTGAAGGCGGGGGTCCGCTCGGAAGTTCCTCGCAGCCACGTCCGACCGCCGCTGCCATCCATCGGCATGTCTGGGAATGGCCATCCGATCGGGATCGAAGGCGCCGAACCGTCCGGTCACGACCGCCATCCTGCGAACGGTCACGCCTGCCGTGCGTGCTGCAGTCTGCGATCATGTCGCTTGCCGGGACCGGTACCAGTTCATCCGTCGTCGTGAAGCAAGCCGGCAAAGCGAGATATGGCAGGCCGATCATGATTTTCCTGACGTTGCGGTTCTCGATGCCAAAGGCAGGGCACACCACCTGCAGAAGAAGGATCCCGGCCCCATGCAGAACGAGTGCGAAGACGAGGACGGGGGGCGAAAGGGACGGCATCCCCGCTGGCGGCACCTGCCCCGTCAAGGCGCAGGACCCTGGGGATTTGGGCGGCAATGCCTGGGGCGCGGGGGAACTGACCCTGCCGCGAAAGCCGTGCGCTGAAACTTCGGCCGCGATGCGGGCGTTGCACCCGATACCACCACGGAAAAGGAGCATGTCATGGGCAACCTGCCCTTCGAGCGCAACCGCTACAACCCGCCGCAGGATGTCACCCCCGAGGAGGCCGAGCGGATGAAGCGCCAGCAGACCGTCGAAGAAGCCGAGGCCCGCCAGCGGTTCGAACAGGAACGCGATGCTGGCCGCACCTCGGATGAGGACGCCAACGAGGCGTAATGTCCGGGCGGAACCGGGCGGAGGGCGCCTCAGACGGTCCTCCCCCCCTTTTCTGTGAGTGCTGGGCGCAATTTTCCCAGTAACCTGCTTGGGTACCGAAAGCAGGTTCTCGATACCCGCTTGGACACGCTGAAGCCGACTGGGTGTCCCGGCTTCGGCAGGGCATCTACTTCACCGGCTTCCTCGAGGCCCGCAAGACGTCGGAGCAGGCGCTGGTGGCGGTGACCCAGAAGGCTTGGCTGGCGGTGGCTCTACCTGGCGGGTCAATGATAAGGGACTGAGCGGCATCTCGAAAAGCACCGTCTCCAAGCTGTGCAAGGAATGAGCCGGGCCAGAAAACGATCGGGTGGATCGTTTTCCCGGCGAATGATGAACGGGTCGGCGAGTTGCCTCGAACCCGCCGCTGGTGGGTGAATGGCCTTGTGTCTGGCTTGATGCCACCTGCCTGAAGGTGCGCCCGGGCGGGCGGATCGTTCCGATCGCCGCCATGATTTCCGTGGCCGCCAGCACCGAGGGCCGCCGGGAGAGCGAGCCATTGAGGCGCCATCGGTCCGAATCCAATGGCGAGCGGGCCGGGTATCGGGCCATCTGAAGCCGAGACCTGTCTCGGACAGACTTCCTGCGCTCGCTGATGGCTCGCGGCCTCCATGCACTGAGACAACAGATCGCGGATCCATGCAGGAGAGGCGGGACGCCGCCTTCGGCCCGCTCTCGTCGCCGGTAATGACCCAGTTCACATGCTCGCCAAGCCAACGATCCAACCTCAAGGGACCCAGCAGGGGTTCCGCCGAGATGAACTTCACATATGCGCTTCCAGCAGCCAGGTGGGGCAGGAGCTCAGGCACAAGTGAGAGCAGCATGATCTACGTTGCGCAAATAGAGGAGGGCATCGTTCGGCAGGTGATCGTGGCATCGGAAGATCACGAGCCGGATCCGAGCTGGGCGATCGTCGGACCCGAGAACACGGTCGGGATCGGGGGCATATGACAGGGCGCAGTTCGTGCCGCCTGTCGTGATGGACGAGTGACGCCCAGCGGTGGTCGAGGGCTCTGCACCTCCGAAGTGCGGTTCTGCAAGTCAGGCCGGTGCGCTGCCGGGGAGGCTTGAAAGGGGTCTTCACCACCCGGTTCAACAAAACGCGCGTGCTGCAGACTTACGTGTCAAATACTGCAAATATTGCTGTCACGCTACAATGACGGTCCCACCGGCTTTCCGTCTCCAGGAATAATATCGACCGCGCCGAATGAGGTGCGTTGCGCTCAACATGACCTAGGTTCGTCGTTCGGACCCGCCCGCGTCACCCGGATGACACCGCGAAAAACGGCGTCTCCGTGTTACCCTGAGAGTGCCTGGGCGGCGGCCCTTCTTGATCTCTTTGGGGAATTGGCTCCGGCGGTAGGGATCGAACCTACGACCAATTGATTAACAGTCAACTGCTCTACCGCTGAGCTACGCCGGAACACGAGGGGCGTTTAGCATCGGGTGCGGGCCCCGTCCAGAGGGGACGAGGGAATTTTTCATGCGTATCTCACGGGCGGGTTCGATGCCAGACGGCGGCTTCGCTCAGGAACGGCTCCGGGGCGGCTGCGCCCAGGTCGGACAGGGCGATCAGATGCGCCAGCGCATTGCGGGCGGCGGCGGGCAGAAGGGTGGGGACGACGTTGTAGATGCGGCGCGCAAGCTCGGCCGCGGTGGCTGGGGATTCGTCCAGCGCGGCCAGGATCTGGGCGGTGCGGTTGCGGCGGTGGGCGGCAAGTTCGGCCAGCCGCGCGGCGGGGTCCCGGACCGCGTTCCCATGCGCCGGCAGCAGGCGGCGGGGTGTCAGCGTTTCCAGCAGCGCAAGCGAACGGAAATAATCCGCCAGATCGCCATCGGGAGGCGAGATCAGGGTCGTGCTCCACCCCATGACCAGATCGCCGCAGAAGATCGTGTCGTCCAGCGCCAGGCAGATGTGGTTGCCCATGTGGCCCGGCGTGTGGCGGGCGGTCAGGCGCCATTCGTCGCTTTCCACCACCGCGCCGTCGGGCAGGGGGATGTCGGGGCGAAAGCCCGCGTCCATCCCCTCGCCCCCGGCGATCAGACCCTGTCCGGCCAGATGTTCCATCGTGGGGGACCGGCCTGCGGTGGCCGCGCCGAAGCCAAGGATCGGCGCGCCGGTGGCCGCGGCCAGACGGGGGGCGGCCTCGGAATGGTCGCGGTGGGCGTGGGTCACGATGATATGGGTGATCCGGCCGCCCTGCGCCGCGGACAGGATCGCATCCACATGGTCGGGCAGATCGGGTCCGGGGTCGATCACGGCGATCCGGCCGCGGCCCACCAGAAAGCTGTTGGTGCCTGGTCCCGTCAGGGGGGAAGGGTTGTTCGCGCGGATCACGCGCACTTTCGCCGTGTCGTTCATGGCGCTAGGCTAGCGGCCCGGCAGGCGGGGGTGCAAATGGATTTCGGCTGGCTGAAGCGGTTGATGCCGCGCGGGCTTTATGGCCGCGCGGCGCTGATCCTGTTCCTGCCGGTGTTCGTGGTGACGCTGGTCGTCACGGTCATGTTCCTGCAGCGCCATTTCGAGGACGTGACCCGGCAGATGACCGCCGCCGCCTCGGCCGAACTGGCGCTGGTGGCCGGGCGCGTGGCAGAGTCCGCCGATCCGGACGCCGCCCGCGCCGCCGGACAGGCGATCGCCCGGCCGCTGGGCCTTGACGTGCATCTGCCGCCGCCGGCGGACCTGGCCGAACGGCGGGCCTTCTATGACCTGTCGGGCCGGGTGGTGATCGCGGAGCTGCACAAAACCGTGCCGCAGGTGAGGGCGGTCGATCTGTCTGATCGGCGGCGGGTGATGGTGGCGGTGGGCGGGCCCTGGCCCTTTGCGCTGGAAATCCCGCGCAGGCGTCTGACGGCGTCCAATCCGCATCAGCTGCTGGTCCTGATGATCGGGACCTCGCTGCTGATGACGGCGATTGCCAGCATCTTCCTGCGCAACCAGCTGCGCCCGATCCGGCGGCTGGCGCTGGCGGCCGAGGCCTATGGCCGGGGCCGGGTCGAACCCTATCGCGCCTCTGGTGCCGCCGAGGTGCGCAGCGCGGGCACCGCCTTCCTGGACATGCGCAACCGGATCGAGCGGCAGAACGAGCAACGCAAGATGATGCTGTCGGGGATCAGCCACGACCTGCGCACGCCGCTGACCCGGCTGCGGCTGGGGCTGTCGATGCTGTCCCCGGACCTGCCCGCCGAGGAATCCGAGATCCGCGACATGGAACGCGATGTGACGGACATGGGTGCGATGATCGACGCATTTCTGGACCATGCCCGCGACGAGGCGCAGGACATTCCTGCCGAAGCGGTGTGCGCCCGCAGCTTCATCGAATCGGTGGTGGCGGATGCGCAGCGCGGCGGGCAGGCAGTTACCCTGGGCAAGCTGGACATCCCCCCGGATGCCACTGCGACGTTCCGTCCGCAGGCGCTGCGGCGCGCGCTGGAAAACCTGATCGGGAACGCGGTCCGCCACGGACACCGGGCCGAGGTGGACGCGGCGCTGACCCCGCGCAGCCTTCGCATCTCGGTCGAGGATGACGGACCGGGGATTCCGCCCGAGCAACGCGAGGAGGCGCTGCGCCCCTTCGTCCGGCTGGACACCGCGCGCAACCGGAACCGGGGGCAGGGCGCGGGACTGGGACTGCCGATTGCGGCCGATGTCGCCCGCGCCCACGGCGGACAGCTGCGGCTGACCGAGGGCACGCGGCTGGGCGGCCTGCGGGCCGATATCGTGCTGCCGCGATGACCCCTGCAATTGCTGGGGCGGATCGTTCAAATCACGAATATCGGGTGACCGCCTGCGCCATTGCAGCATGGCCCGATGCTTCCTATCTTGCTCGCAAGCAGGAACGACGCGCTGCCCGTCTTGGGGGCCGTCGCTTCCGGGCACTGAAAGGAAGTCACATGACCGATACCCTCCACAGCACCTATCCGGTCCTGCCGCTGCGCGATATCGTGGTGTTTCCCCATATGATCGTCCCGCTGTTCGTGGGGCGGGAAAAATCCGTGCGCGCGCTGGAAGCCGTGATGGAACAGGATCGCCCGATTCTGCTGGCGTCCCAGAAGGACGCCTCGGTGGACGACCCCGCGACGGACGGCATCTTCGCCACCGGCGTGCTGGCCAATGTGCTGCAATTGCTGAAGCTGCCCGACGGCACCGTCAAGGTGCTGGTCGAAGGCCAGTCGCGCGTGCGCATCACCGGCTTCACCGACAACGACGCCTATTTCGAGGCCAGTGCCGAACCGCTGTCCGAAGTTTCCGGCGACTCTGACAGCGTGACTGCCCTGGTGCGTGCCGTCGCCGAGGAGTTCGAGCGTTACGTCAAGATCCGCAAGAACATCCCCGAAGAGGCGGTGGCCGCCGTGGGACAGGCGCGCGACCCCGAAAAGCTGGCGGACCTTGTCGCCGGCCATCTGGGGATCGAGGTCGGCAAGAAGCAGGAACTGCTGGAAACGCTGAACGTCGCCGAGCGGCTGGAAAAGGTCTATGGCCTGATGCAGGGCGAGATGTCGGTCCTGCAGGTCGAGAAGAAGATCAAGTCGCGCGTCAAGACCCAGATGGAGAAGACGCAGCGCGAATATTACCTGAACGAACAGATGAAGGCGATCCAGCGCGAACTGGGCGACGGCGACGAAGGCCAGAACGAGATCGCCGACCTGGAAGAAAAGATCGGCGCCACCAAGTTCAGCAAGGAAGCGCGCGAGAAGGCCGAGGCCGAGTTGCGCAAGCTCAAGTCGATGTCGCCGATGTCGGCCGAGGCCACGGTCAGCCGCAACTATCTCGACTGGCTGCTGTCGCTGCCGTGGGGCGTGAAGTCGCGCACCAAGCGCGACCTGACCGCTGCCGAGAAGATCCTGGACGCCGACCACTATGGCCTGGAAAAGGTCAAGGAGCGGATCGTCGAGTATCTCGCCGTGCAGACGCGCAGCGACAAGCTGAAGGGCCCGATCCTGTGCCTCGTCGGCCCTCCGGGCGTCGGCAAGACCAGCCTTGGCCGTTCGGTGGCCAAGGCCACGGGGCGCGAATTCATCCGCATCTCGCTTGGCGGCGTGCGCGACGAATCGGAAATCCGCGGTCACCGGCGGACCTATATCGGGTCCATGCCCGGCAAGATCATCCAGGCGCTGAAGAAGGCCAAGACCACGAACCCGCTGATCCTGCTCGATGAGATCGACAAGATGGGGCAGGATTTCCGGGGCGATCCCGCATCGGCGATGCTGGAGGTGCTGGACCCGGAACAGAACTCGACCTTCGTGGATCACTATCTGGAAGTGGAATACGACCTGTCGAACGTGATGTTCCTGACCACGGCCAACAGCTATAACATGCCGGGGCCGCTCTTGGACCGGATGGAGATCATCCCGCTTGCCGGCTATACCGAGGACGAGAAGCGCGAGATCGCCAAGGGCCACCTGCTGCCCAAGCAGATCAAGGCCAACGGCCTGAAGAAGGGCGAGTTCAGCATGACCGACGAGGCGCTGACCCATGTGATCCGCTATTACACGCGGGAAGCGGGGGTTCGGAACCTTGAACGGGAAATCGCCAAGCTGGCGCGCAAGGCCGTGACCGAGATCCTGAAGGGCAGGACCACGAGCGTCGAGGTCACGCCCGAGAAGGCCGAGGAGTATCTGGGCGTCCGCCGGCACCGTTACGGTCTGGCCGAAAAGGACGATCAGGTCGGCGTGGTCACGGGTCTGGCCTGGACGCAGACGGGTGGCGATCTGCTGCAGATCGAGGCGCTGAAGCTGCCGGGCAAGGGCGTGATGAAGACGACCGGGAAACTGGGCGACGTGATGAAGGAGTCCATCGACGCCGCCGCCAGCTTCGTCCGCTCGGTCGCGCCGGAACTGGGGATCAAGCCGCCGGAGTTCGCGAAACGCGACATCCACGTCCACGTCCCCGAAGGTGCGACGCCCAAGGACGGTCCGTCCGCGGGTCTGGCGATGGTCACGTCCGTCGTCAGCGTGATGACCGGCATCCCCGTCCGCAAGGACGTGGCGATGACGGGCGAGGTCACGCTGCGCGGCAATGCGCTGGCCATCGGCGGGCTGAAGGAAAAACTGCTCGCGGCGCTGCGCGGCGGCATCCGCACGGTGCTGATCCCGCAGGAAAACGAAAAGGACCTGGCCGAGATCCCGGCGAATGTGAAGGAAGGGCTGACCATCATCCCGGTGTCCAACGTCCGCGAGGTGCTGCGTCACGCGCTGGTGAGGATGCCCGAGCCTGTCGAATGGGACGAGGCCGCCTGGGAGGCATCGGAAGCGGCCCGGCTGGCCGCCGCGCGCGAGACGCAGAACAGCAGCTCGCCCGTGGCCCATTGACCTCGCCACTCAGGGATTTGAAAAGGGCGCGCGGGACATCCCGCGCGCCCTGTCTTTTTGGGCAGGTCGCCCCGCAATCCTCTTGCCCGCCTGTCACCCCCCGGTAACCACTGGGCCAAAGCGAGTTCGTCGGGAGAAGCCGCAATGGCCCATAAAGACATACTGCCAGGCAAGCCCGCCGAAGGTTTGGGCCGGTCCGGTGCAATGACGGCAGGGGCAGAGCATGTCGCGCTGGATTACCTTAGCAAGCGTGAATTCCTGTCGCGCGTCACCGCCGCCAGCGGTCTGCCGCGCGTCCAGGTCCGGGCGGCGGTGGATGCCGCGCTGGCCGAACTGGGCCGGGCGATTTCCGCCGGTGAATCGCTGGCCCTGCCGCCTTTCGGCAAGGCACGCATCAGCAAGCAGAAGTCCACCAGGACCGGCGGCGAGGTCATCGTGATCCGCCTGCGCCGGCGCGAGAATGGCGAGGCAGCCGCCTCGGCCGCAGATCAGGCGGATCGGCACTGATCTGCAGCTTTGCCTCTTGCAGGGGCGGGCGGCTGTCGTTATCTAGCCCTCCACCGGGTGATTAGCTCAGCGGTAGAGCGCTTCGTTCACATCGAAGATGTCAGCGGTTCAAATCCGTTATCACCCACCATCATTCCCGAACCGCCCTGCGCCCTGCAGGGCGGTTTCCTCGTACGCCGCCGAGGGTCCAGAGCGCAGTCCGGAGGTTCTCGACCGGCGCCGCGAAGCTCTCGCCATCCAGCACCATGGCCGGCGTGCGCCCAGCCGCTGCAGGCCATGACGAAGTGGAACAGGCGCTGCTCCGGCGTCCGGGATCGTCACACCCGACCCGCCCGCGTCGGTGAAGTCCGACAGCGCCGGACAGCATGGTTGTCGATCATCAGGGCACCTTTTCTGTTGAGATTTAGATCGCCTGACACCGAACCGAATGCCGGGCCCGCTCGGTTGCACCCCGCATCGCCCGGCACCGCCGGGTCGTCGCGCGAACGCTGGCCTGGCTCAACCGCTTCCGCCGCCTCGCTATCCGCTACGAGCGACGCGCCGACACCCACGAGACCTGCCTGATCCTCGGCTGCGCCCTCGTCTGCCTCAACCAGATCAGGAGGTCTTGTTAGGTGCTCTTGGTCCGTCCGATCGCTTGGCGGGCCTTCCTCTTGAGGCTCGCCGCCGTTTGGTGGACCTTCAGGCAGGTGCTGCCGATCATGAAGGTCTTGCCCCGGCCTCGCCAAGTCAGTGAGGACTTAGCTGCTCATTGGGCAACCTGTGTGTGACGCGAGCTGAGGCAGTATGACTGGCTTGCGTTGGTCCCGCACCGCTGCCGTGACCGCCCGGGTCGCTTGCCCTTGGAGGGCCCGCGTGAGACCATCGGGACGGCAGCGGCCGGGAGTCCGAGACGGGCTACAGGAAGTTGCGCCAAGGGTGGCCGCCCAGAGCGCCGATCAATGAGCATCCCGCAAGGGCTCCCGGCAGTCGGGATCTTACTCCAGAATCGAGGAGAGGTCCCATGGAAGTGTTCGCAGGCGTCGACTGGGGCGCCGGATCGCATGCAGTCTGCGTGATCGACGCCAAGGGCGCGGTGCTGGACCGGTTCGAGGCGGGTCATGACCGCACGGGGCTCGCCGCCCTTGTGGCCCGGCCGAAGCGCCATGGCCCGCCCGAAGGCCTGCCCGTTGCCATTGAGACATCCTGTGGTCTTCTGGTCGATCACCTGGTCGAGGCTGGTTTCGCCGTCGTGCCGATCCATCCCAATGCGGTGAAAGCCTGCCGCCCGCGCTACCGGGCCGTGTCGGCCAAGAGTGATCCCGGAGATGCCGCTCGCCATTGTCCTCGGACCAATGGCGGACAACGGCTCGCCTTGGCCGACGTGCTGCGGACCGATGGCCATCGCTTCCGCCCTCTCCAGCCCCAATCGGACGCGATCAAGGCGCTGCGTGCCCTTGTGCGGGGTCGCGACGATCTGGTCGTCGCCCGAGTGGCCCTCGCCAACCAGCTCACGGCCCTGCTTGACAGCTTCTGGCCCGGCGCGGCACGCAGGCCTTTCAGCAAGATTTCAGGAGAGCGGCGGCCACTGCAATGGTGCCGGGTCAGGAAGCTGGCCAGGCGCTTGGATCCGAGGCTGGCGGCGGCATCCGGGGAGGGGTAGCGGTCCAGAAAAGCCAGCGCGATCGGGCTGGCCACCTCGGCGACGTCCGGGGCCGCTTTCGGACCAGCGATCAACTCGCCGCCGAGGCTGGGGTCGTTCCCGTAACCTACCAGAGCGGCAAGGCTCGTGGTGTGGGCTGGCGATGGGCTTGCAACAAGCGTCTGCGCAAAGCCATCACCTGCTTCGCCGACAACTCCCGACATGCCAGCCCCTGGGCCGCCAGCGTCTATGCCGGCGCACGTCAGCGCGGCAAGGATCACCCCCATGCCATCCGCATTCCCGCCCGCGCCTGGATCCGCGTTCTCTGGCGCGCCTGGACTGACCACAAGCTCTATGATCCGGATCGGCATCCGCCAGTTCGGAGCCGCATGGGCCCCGAACTCATGCCGGGTTGACACAGGAAGTCTCACGCGCGATCAGCGCACAAAGCCGTTCGGCTCAGCTGCCTCTGTAAGTGGTGCAGGTCCAGGGCGTGCAGAGCATCGGCACATGGTAGTGCTGGCTCGCGTCGAAAACCGAGAACCGAACCGGAACATCCTCGATGAAGGGTGGATCGGGTAGCTGCCGGCCTTTTCCCGCATAATATTCCGCGACATGGAACAGCAGTTCGTATTGACCGACCTTCGTCTCCTCCGGGGAAAGGATCATGTCGTCGGTGCGTCCCTCGGCATTGGTCTCGACGGTCTTCACGTGGCGGTAGGCGCCGTTCTCGAACACCGAGAAGTCGATGCGCATCCCGGCGCCAGGCATTCCGGTCTCATTGTCGAGGACATGCGTCGTGATTCCCGCCATCGGCTCGTTCCTCGTGTCAGCTGCCGCGGTAATACGAATAGTTCCAGGGATTGAAGAGGATCGGCACGTGGAATCTCTGTCCAGCGTCGAAGACGCCGAACCGGATCGGCACCTTGCCGAGGAACGGAGGCTCAGGAAGATCCGCCCCGAACCCCTCGAAATACTCGTCGAGATGGAGGAGAAGTTCGTAGCGCCCGACCTGCAGTTCGTCCGCTTCCAGCACCGGCGCTTCGGTTCGGCCGCCTTGGACGGTGCTGACGGTCTTCAGCAGCCGGAACGCGCCGTTTTCCATGATCGAGAGGTCGATACGGAGATCGGGACGGGTCTGACCGGAATAGGTATCGATGGCGTGCAGTGTCAGCCGCCCGCCCCCGGCAGCCTCCTGGGCCGCGGCTGTGGAGACGAAGCCAGTGCCCTCTAAGAGGGATCGAATGCTGGCGGCGCCGATAATGAGGCCGACAATGACCTTTCGTCGATCAATGTTCAAGATGCTCATGTCCCATCCCTGTTTGGAAGGGCCAGCAGCCGAGCGAATGCAGCAGCCGGGCCACGATACTCGGAAGATCACGCAGGCGAACAGCGGCAGGTATATCGCGGCGATGAACGACTAGGGTTCGCACATCAGCTTGCCCACCCCCACCCTGGTTGTCAATCAGCACTGGAACGGGACCCGTTTTGCTCCCCGGCTTCATCTCCCGTTTTCTGCAGGAACCTGTACACCGATGATCGCGCGATGCCGAGCCGCTTGGCGATGGCGGTGGGACTGAGCCTTTCCTCGGCCTGCAGCCTCTGCACCTCGGCCGGGTCGATCTTCGGGCGGCGGCCCTTGTAGACGCCGCGGGCCCTGGCGGCGGCGATCCCTTCCATCTGGCGCTCGCGGCGCAGGTTGGTCTCGAACTCGGCAAAGACCCCGAGCATGTCGAAGAAGGCCTTGCCGGCGGCGGTCGCGGTGTCCACCGGCTGCTCGGTGGCCCTGAGCGTGACGCCCCTGCCCTTCAGCTCATGCACGATGTCCTGGAGGTCCTTGAGCGAGCGCGCCAGCCGGTCGATGCGGGTGACGACCAGCGTGTCGCCCTCGCGGAGGAACTGGAGCAGGAGGTCGAGCTCAGTGCGGCCCTCGCGCGAGGTGCCGGTCTTCTTCTCGGCCCGGATCACCTGGCAGCCGGCGGCGCGCAGGCTGGCTTCCTGCAGGGAGAGGTCCTGGTCGGTCG
>CALLYR010000469.1 GCA_937859005.1 uncultured Paracoccus sp.
CTGCCGACCGGGGGTTTCGGGCAGGGTCAGGCACAGGTGTGGCCGCGTGGGGACCGGGCCGCCCCAGCCGGGCACGGCAGCGTCGAAATCGGCTTGCGGGATCATGTCCTGCGCCAGCAGGAACCGCCGGAAGCCGGCGCGGAAACGGTTGTCGGCGCGGCGGGCGTGGGCGGCGGCGGCCTTGTGCCGGGCTGCGGCATGTTCCGGGTCGTCCAGCGCGCGCCGCACCAGTTGCACCAGCGTCCCGATATCGCCCATGGGGGCGAAATCGACCACCCCGGCCAGATCGGCGTGCCGGTCCGCATCCGCGCCGCCTTCGCTGACGACCTGCACGCCGTGGGACAGCGCCTGATTGATGCGCGTCGTCTCCAGCAGGGCGCCGTCGTGGTAATGGATGTTCAGCACCACGGCGGCGCGGTCGAGTCGTTCGGTCAGGTCAGGGCCGAACAGGGTGGATTCGACCTGCAGTTCCGGGATCCGCGCTTTCAGATCCGCCAGCATCCGCCGCCGCCGCGGGCTGGTCGGATCGCCATAGAACAGGGCCCCCTGCCGCGCGGCCCCGGACAGCGGGCGGTTCGGATCGGTGTCCAGCGGCACGTGGAACAGCCGGTCGAGCGCCAGGCCCCGGTCGCGCAGGAACGCGATGTTGCCGGCCGAATAATCCAGCACCGCCCGCGCCGCCGCCAACCGGGCCAGGTAATCGGGCGTGAACCAGCGCGAGGACACCGACTGTTCCATCTGGAATGCCACGTAATGCGGCGGAACGGCCGCGAACATCTGCGGGCACAGCACGAAGACATGGGCAAAGCCTTCCGTCCCGCGCGTGTCATGGGCAATCTGCGCCCGATAGCCGTGTTCGCCCAGCACATCGGCCATCATCTGCGCGACATGCGCGACATGGGGGGTGGTCACGACGGCGCAGGCGCGCGGATCGGCGCCCGGATCGGTCAGGGGCAGGGCAGGCTGATGATGAGCTGCCATCCGCCGCGTGATACCCATGGGTCCTTCGGTCGCCAGCACCCGCAGGGCCTGCATCCCCAGCCGCAACGGCCCGCGGTGGCGAAGGGCGCGGATCACGCTGCGCGCGGTGCGGGACAGGGACATGGCGGCTCTCGATCCGGCGGGCGGTTGCCGTTCCCCGCATTGGCCCCTAGAACTCTAGCCGCGTCGAGACACAAGGAAAAGTGCCCATGCCCGCCCTTCGCATCATCGGACCCGAGATCGAACCGCAGCTGGACTGGATCGCGCTGACCGACGCGATTGCGCAGGCGCATGAGCTGCCGCGGGCCGAGGTCGCGGACAGTTTCCTGTATCGGGGGGGCGACACGCTGCTGACCCGCAGCGCCTGGATCGACGGGCTGGGGCTGGCGGTCAAGCCCGCCACCGTCTTTCCCGGAAATGGGGCGCAGGGACTGCCCACGATCAACGGCGCGGTCAACCTGCTGGACGATGCGACCGGCCAGTTGCAGGCGATCGTCGATTTCCATCTGGTGACCAAATGGAAGACCGCGGGCGACAGCCTGCTGTCGGCGCGGCGACTGGCGAGGCCGGATGCGCGGCGGGTGCTGGTGATCGGGGCGGGCAATGTCGCCGCCAGCATGATCGATGCCTATCGCGCACTGATCCCGGATGCGCGGATCACGGTCTGCAGCCGCACCGCCTCCGCCGCGCAGGCGCTGGCCGGGCGGACGGGCGCCTGCGCCGTGGCCGATCTGGAACCCGCGGTCCGCGATGCCGAGATCATCGCCACCGCCACCATGTCGCGCGAGCCCGTGCTGCGCGGCGAATGGCTGTCGCCCGGCACCCATGTCGATCTGATCGGCGCCTATCGCCCCGACATGCGCGAGGCCGACGACGAGGTGCTGCGCCGCGCGCGCCTGTTCGTGGACAGCCGCGTCACGACCCTGGGCCATATCGGGGAAATCCAGGACCCGATCGACCGCAGGGTGATCGCGGAAACCGACATCCTGGCCGATTTCTATGACCTGCCGGCCGGCGCATTCGCCCGGCGCTCGGACGACGAGATCACGGTCGCCAAGAACGGCGGCGGCGCGCATCTGGACCTGATGACGGCCAGTTATATCCTGGGCGTGGCCGGCGGCACCGTCTAGATCGCGGCGGGCCGATCTGCGGCTGTCGCGCCGGAACGGCCGGTGCGGTATCCGTCAGCGGCCTCGCGCCGGCCGGCTGCCGGGGAAGAAATCCTTTGCCTCAGGCCGGAGCGGCCCCGCGCGGCAGGATGGCAGCCGGCGCCTCGCGCACGGGCAGGTGGATCAGGGCGGAAAAGGCGCCCACGCCCACGCCGACCCACCAGACCAGCGTATAGTCGCCATAGGCGTCGTAAAGCCTGCCGCCCAGCCACACGCCCAGGAACGACCCGAGCTGGTGGGACAGGAACACGAAGCCATAGAGCGTCCCCATGTAGCGCAGCCCATAGATATAGGCGACCAGCCCCGAGGTCAGCGGCACCGTCGCCAGCCACAGCCCGCCCATGACCAGCGAGAAGACCACCACCGTCGCCGGCGTGATCGGCGTCAGGATGAAGGCCGCCGCGGCAATGGTGCGCAGCGCATAGACCCCGGCCAGCAGGTATTTGCGACTGTAGCGTTTCCCCAGCCATCCGGCGAGGATCGACCCCGCGATATTGGCCAGTCCGATCAGCGAGATCGCGGCCGCCCCCAGCGCCGAGGTTGTGGTGATGCCCAGCGCGGCCAAGCCTCCGTCCGGCGCGATGGGGCCGCACATTTCCGTAATCATCGCGGGGAAATGCGCGGTGATGAAGGCCAGTTGATAGCCGCAGGAAAAGAACCCGGCGAAAATCATCAGGTAGCTGGGATCGGTGAAGGCGCGCCGCAGGACGGTGCCCAGCGATTCCTCGATTTCCGCGCGGCTGGCGGGGCGGGTGGACCGCAGCATGGGCAGAAACAGCAGCACGGTCAGGACCAGCGCGGCAAAGACCAGGAACACCTGCTGCCACGGCATGATGGCCAGCAGCCCCTGCGCCAGAGGCGCGCCCACGACCTGCCCCGCCGACCCGGCGGCGGTGGCGATGCCCAGGGCGAGGCTGCGGTTTTCATCGCTGGCGGCGCGGCCGATGATCGCCAGCACCACGCCGAAGCCGGTGCCCGCGATGCCGAAGCCGACGGCGACCTCCCACAACTGCATCGTCTCGGGTGTGGTGGCGAGCGCGGTCATCACCAGCCCCAGCGAATAAAGCGCGGCGCCCAGGATGATCGCCAGCCGGTCGCCCCAGCGTTCGGCCAGTGCCCCGAACAGCGGCTGCCCGATCCCCCAGGCCAGGTTCTGGATCGCGATGGCCATGCTGAATTCGGCCCGCGGCCAGCCGAATTCCTCTGCCACGGGAATCTGGAAGACGCCGAAGCTCGCGCGCATGGCGAAATTGATCAGCAGGATCAGCGAGCCGCCGATCAGCACGGGCGTGAACAGGCGTGCGGCGTCGCGGGACATGACAGGCATCCGGGGTGCAGGGAAAGGACTCCGGCGACTGTGGCGCGATGCCGCAGAGCGCGTCAATCGCGCGCGGCGCAGGCCAGCCATGCGCACGAGGCATATCCTGGGCGGCGCCCTGCGACCATTCCGGCTTGGCCGCCATCTTTGCCATGATCCCGCGGCGTCATCCCCTTGCCTCGGGCGCGGCCGGGCCGTCGGATCGCTTCAGACCGGCGCATGTCCCAGCCGGGCTGCCGCCGCCAGGCCTGCGTGCCGCCCGGTGGCCAGGCAGGTGGTCAGCAGATAGCCGCCGGTCGGCGCCTCCCAGTCCAGCATCTCGCCTGCGGCAAAGACGCGGGGCCGGGCGCGCAGTTCCAGATCGCGGGTCAGCGCCGGCAGCGTGATGCCCCCCGCCGACGAGATCGCGCGGTCCAGCCCCATCGGCCCCGCATGGCGCAGGGGCAGCGCCTTGATGCGGGCGGCCAGCGCGGCGGGCTCCGCGGGCAACGGGCGGCCCCATTCCATCAGCAGCGCCACCTTCAGCGGATCGCCCAGGATGCGCCGCAGCCAGTTGCCGACCGACAGCCTGCCCCGTGGCCGCGCCAGACGCCCGACCAACGCCTGCGCAGTCAGACCGGGCGCCAGATCGACTGTTCCCGGCGCGCCGTCGCGCAGCGCCGCCGCGATTTCATAGATGCCTCCTCCTTCGATCCCGTGGCGCGCGACCACCCATTCGCCGCGGCTTGACAGATCGCCTGCGCTCAGCGCCGTGC
Source organism: uncultured Paracoccus sp. (assembly GCA_937859005.1). Classification (GTDB taxonomy): domain Bacteria; phylum Pseudomonadota; class Alphaproteobacteria; order Rhodobacterales; family Rhodobacteraceae; genus Paracoccus. The sequence continues at coordinate 4,224 of CALLYR010000469.1, forward strand.
CCTTGACCGCGCAACCTGCCAGCGGCGCCATCTGCGGCGACCAGTTCACGCGAAAGCCCATGTTGGCCGGGCGAAAGGGCGCAACCCCGGCCCCCACTGCCTGCAGCCACGGCACCCATGCCGCATCCGACCCCAGCCGCGGCCAGCTTGCCCCGCCCAGCGCCAGAACGGTCACGCCGGATGTCACTGCGCGCGGCCCGTCCGGCGTCTCGAAACACAGCGCGTCGCCTGCGAAGCCCGTCCAGCGCCAGCGGGTGCGCAACTCGGCCCCCATCCCCCCCAGCCGCGCCAGCCACGCCCGCAGCAGCGGCGACGCCTTCATGCCGACGGGGAACACCCGGCCGGTCGATCCGGTGAACAGCTCGGTCCCCAGGCCTCGCGCCCAGTCCATGACCCGTTCCGGGCCGAAGCCGCGCAGGATTGCGCGCAGGTCGTCCTGACTGAAATCTGTCCCGCATTGCCCGGCGTCCGGGGAACCGCTTTCGCCCCCGGACAGTCCCCCGGTCACGCGCGCGGCAAAGGCGTCGGGCGGTTCGTCCCTGGTCAGGTTCAGCCCCGACTTGCCCGCCATCAGGAACTTGCGCGCGGGCGTGGGCATCGCCTCGGCCACGACGACGGGGACGCCTGCGGTGGCCATCGTTTCCGCCGCCATCAGCCCCGCAGGCCCCGCGCCGATGACCAGCGCCGGGACGGCTTCGCTCATCTCCGCCCCCGCGGCATCATCGCCAGCCGGATCAGGGCGCGTTCCATCACCGCCATCGCCGGCGCGCGCGAGGCCGAGCGCAGCGTCAGGTCGGTGTCGATCAGCAGATGCAGCGCGTCCTCCAGCGCGCGCATCCCCCAGGACTGCGCCTGCCGCGCCATGCGGTCGCGGCGCGGGCCGAAGACCGGCGGGCGCAGCCGCCCCAGACCCGCAGCCGCCCCGCCGGGGTCGGCGGCGGCGGCATGCAGCGCCCGGAAATGGCGCAGCGCACTGATGCAGACCGTCACTGGCAG
>CALLYR010000470.1 GCA_937859005.1 uncultured Paracoccus sp.
GGAACGCCTTGAATTCGGGCGTTTCCACGTTGGCGTCCCCGATGAAGGGCGTCAGGCTGTTCGGCCCCCAGCCCTTGCGCGCGGCACCCACAAAGCCCCAGTGCAGCGGGATGCCCACGACATGGACGGTCTTGCCGTCGCAGATCAGCGGCTTGATCCGTTTCGTCACCAGCGCCTTGGCCCAGACCTCGCCCCGCCTGGACCAGACCCGCACGCGCCCGCCGCGGCTGATGCCGCGTTCGGCCGCCAGTTCCTCGCTGATTTCCACGAAGAACTCGGGCTGCAATGCGGCGTTCACCACATTGTGCTTGGTCCAGTAATGGAAATGCTCGGTCAGGCGATAGCTGGTCGCGACGAACGGGAATTCGTCCGAACTGCCCAGTTGTTCGACGTCCTTTTCAAAGACGCGGACCACGGGGTTGCCGCGCATCCGGTCGTTGAAGACGTTCTGCACGGGGCTTTCGAACGGTTCCATATGCGTCGGGAACGGCCCGTCGCGCATCATGCCCCGGCTGAACAGGCGCGACACGCCTTCCTGGTTCATGATGAAGGGCATCACCTCGCCGGGCTTCGCGGTGGGGGCGATGTCGGGCACATCGTATCCCGACCATTTTTCCCCGTCCCATTCGATCAGCTTGCGGGAGGGGTCCCAAGGCTTGCCCTCCAGGTCCGCCGAGGCGCGGTTGTACAGGATGCGCCGGTTCAGCGGCCAGCTCCAGGTCCAGTTCGGATAGGCGCCGGTCGCGTCGGGGTCGTTGTTGTCCCGCCGCGCCATGTTGTTGCCCGCCTCGTTGAAACTGCCCGAATAGATCCAGCAGCCGCAGGCTGTCGAGCCGTCGTCGCGCAACTGGCTGAAGTTCAGCACCTGCTTGCCCGGTTCCGTCAGGACCTTCGCCGGATCGGCGGTGTCGTAGACCGCCGTCAGCGCGCGCCCGTTCATTTCGCGCGCCAGTTCCTCGGGCAGCGGCTCGTTGGGGTCGGCGTAATCCCAGGTCAGGTTCAGGATCGGGTCCGGGAAGGCGCCGCCTTCGGTGCGGTACAGCTCGCGCACCCGCAGGAAGATCTGCGACATGATCCAGACGTCGTTCCTGGCCTCGCCGGGCATGTCGGCGCCCTTCCAGTGCCACTGCAGCCACCGGCCCGAATTGACCAGCGCGCCCTCGTCCTCGGCAAAGCAGGACGACGGCAGCTGGATCACCTCGGTCTGGATGGCGGCGGTGTCCACGTCGTTGTGGGCGCCGTGGTTTTCCCAGAACCGGGCGGTTTCCGTCTCCAGCGGGTCCATCGTGACCAAGAGCTTCAGCTTGCTGAAGGCGCGGGTCATCTTGCCGCGGTTGGGTGCCGCCAGCAGCGGGTTGAAGCCCTGGCAGAAATACAGGTTCACCCGGCCCGCATCCATCAGTTCGTACATGCGCAGCATGTCATAGGACGGCACGTCCAGCTTGGGCAGATAGTGATAGGCCCAGTCGTTGTCCTTCTGCGCCGCATCGCCCCACATGGTCTTCTGGAACGACACCATGAACCTGGCATAGTTCTGCCAATAGCTGGTCTGGCCCGGCCGCAACGGCTTGAACGCCCGCGACTGCATGTAGGTGGCCCAGTCGGGTTCCTTTTCGGTCGGAATGTTCAGATATCCGGGGATCAGGTTCGACATCAGGCCGATGTCGGTCAGGCCCTGGATGTTGGAATGGCCCCGCAGCGCGTTCATGCCGCCGCCGCGCACCCCGATGTTGCCCAGGATCAGCTGCAGCATCGCCATGCCGCGGATGTTCTGGGAACCCTTGGAATGCTGCGTCCAGCCGAGCGCATACATCGAGGTCATCGTCTTCGTCGGCGACGAGCATTCCCCGATCATTTCCGCGATCTTCAGGAACCGGTCCTTCGGCGTGCCGCAGATGCGTTCGACCATTTCGGGCGTATACACATCGACATGCGCCTTGAGCAGGTTCCAGACGCAGCGCGGGTTCTGCAGCGTCGGATCGGTGACGGCAAAGCCGTCGTCGCCGATGACATAGTCCCAGCTCGACTTGTCATAGTCGCGCCTTTCCTCGTCATAGCCGGTGAACAGCCCGTCCTTCCAGCCGAAGTCGTCGCGAACGATCAGGGAGGCGTTGGTGAACGCCTTGACATACTCCCACTGGACCTTGTCGTTTTCGATCATCCAGCGGATCAGGCCCATGAGAAACGCGATGTCGCTTCCCGGCCGGATCGGGGCGTAATAGTCGCTGACAGAGGCCGTGCGCGTGAACCGGGGGTCCACGACGATCAGCTTGGCGCCGCGATGGGCCTTGGCCTCGGTCACCCATTTGAAGCCGCAGGGATGGGCTTCGGCGGCGTTGCCGCCCATGACGATCACGAGGTCGGTGTTCTTGATGTCGGTCCAGGAGTTCGTCATCGCTCCACGGCCAAAGGTCGGGCCCAAACTGGACACCGTGGGGCCGTGTCAGACGCGCGCCTGGTTGTCGAAACCTACAACACCCATCGACCGGACGACCTTGTATGTCGCCCAGGCTGTCTCGTTCGTGGTGGCCGACGCCGCAAGGAACCCGGTCGTGGTCCAGCGGTTCACCGGCACGCCCGCCTCGTTCGCCAGCAGGAAGTTGGCGTCGCGGTCGTCCTTCATCGCCCGCGCGATGCGGTCCAGCGCGTCTTCCCACGAGATCGGCTCGAAGGCGGCCGCGCCGGGCTTGCGGATCATCGGCCGGGTCAGGCGGGTGGGGGCGTTGACGAAATCCTTCAGCGCCGCGCCCTTGGGGCACAGCGTGCCGCGGTTCGTCGGATGGTCGGCGTCGCCCTCGATATGGACGACGCGGCGCTTGCCGGCATCATCGGGGCGGGCATAGATGATGATGCCGCAGGCGACGGAACAATAGGGACAGGTGTTGCGGGTTTCCGTCGTGGCGGCCAGCTTGAAGTCGCGCACATGCGCGAGTTCCGCCGCCTCTGCCTCGCCAAAGCCCAGGGCCCCCAGCGAGGTCGCCGCGACACCCGCACCCGCCAGCTTCAGGAAGCCGCGGCGCGAGAGGTCGATGTTCATCCGATCCTCCGTATTTTGCCTGTCAACGAGATAGGTCCGCCCATAGTGGGACAGGGCAAGCCGCAAAGTCAACGATGATGGGCCGGGCGCTGCGGGTGGCCGGGAAACGAATGTTCGTATTCACCGGGAAAAGGTTACAGTTCCGTACGAAATTGCCACAGATCGGGAAACAGAACCACATCCAGCATCCGGCGCAGGTAATCCACGCCTGCGGTGCCCCCCGTGCCGCGCTTGAATCCGATGATCCGTTCCACCGTGGTCAGGTGGTTGAACCGCCAGCGGCGGAAATAATCCTCGAAGTCGACCAGCTTCTCGGCCAGTTCGTAAAGCGGCCAGTGATGCGCGGGATCGGCATAGACCCGTGCCCAGGCGGCGCGGGCGGCCGGATCGGGGGCGGTCGGCGCCGCCGCATCGGCCGGGGGCACAACGTCGAAGCCCGCATCGGCCAGCCGCCCCAGCGCCACCGCATAAAGCGAGGGCTGCGCCAGTTCCGCGCGCAGCAGCCCTGCGACCTCGGGGCGGTGTTCGTGCGGGCGGATCAGGACCGGATTGCGGTTGCCGGCGATGAATTCGATCAGCCGGTATTGCCAGCTCTGGAACCCCGAACTTTCGCCCAGATGGCCGCGGAACCGCGTGTATTCGCTGGGCGTCATGGTCCGCAGAACGTCCCATGCGCTGTTCAATTGTTCCATGATCCGCGCCACGCGCGCCAGCATCTTGAACGCCGGTTGCAGTTCATTCGCCGCGATGGCGCGGCGGGCGGCGGACAGTTCGTGGATCGCCAGCTTCATCCACAATTCGCTGGTCTGGTGCTGGATGATGAACAGCATCTCGTCATGGGCGTCCGAGCGCGGATGCTGCGCCGACAGCACCGCATCCAAGGCCAGATAGTCGCCATAGGACATCCGCCCCCTGAACGACATCCGCGCGCCGTCCGGGCCTTCGCTCTCGGTCATGCGGTTTCCTGCGCCGCGGCCAGCCCGGCCAGCCCCTGCCGCCAGCGTTCCGGCGTCTGGCCCTCGACCTCGCGGAAGATGCGGATCAGGTGGCTGGCGTCGCAGAACCCCGTCTCGTCCGCGATCTGGGTCACGGTGCGGTCGGTGCGTTCCAGCAGCATCCGCGCCTGCGCCAGCCGGATGCGGACGCAGGCCTCGGCAGGGGACAGACCCAATGCGCGGGAAAAATGCCGCTCCAGCTTGCGCCGCCCCACGCCCAGCAGTTCGGCCAGCGCGGCCACGGTGGGCGGGCTGTCCAGCCGCTGCTGCATCGCCAGCAGCGCGCGGCGGACCAGAGAATCGTCGGTGGACAGTTCCAGCGGCAGGCCGGGCTGGGGATGGCTTGCGCCCTGCTGGCTGTCGATCATCATGATCGCAAGGCTTTTCCTCGCCGCCGCCCGGCCGATGTGGCGGTCCACCAGGAAGGCCGCCAGATGCGCGGCGCTGACGCCGCCCGAACAGGACAGCCGGTTGCCGTCCACGACGAAGATCTGGTCGCTGACCGGCTGCATGTCCTGGAATTCGGCGGTGAAATCGTCGTGGTGGAACCAGCTCACGCAGCAGCGGTGCCCCTTCATCAGCCCCTCGCGCGCCAGGATGAAGGCGCCGGTGCAGATGCCGGCCAGCGGCACGCCCGCCGCCGCCGCCCGGTGCAGGAACGCCGTCAGTTCCGGGGCCAGCGGCTGGACCGCGCCGATCAGCCCGCCGATCACCACGACGTAATCGTATTGCGCGGGGTCCTCGGGGCGCGCATCCGGTTCGACCCGGGTGCCGCAGCTTGACGGAATCGGCGTGCGGTCCGGTCCGATCACTGCCCAGCGGCACAGGATCGGGCGCGACCGGTCGCCTTCGTCGGCCGCCAGCCGCAGCACGTCCACAAAATTGGCATAGGCCGACAGCGTGAAGCGCCGGGCCAGCACGAAGGCGATGTTCAGACGGGGGCGCGGTGACTGCATGCCCACCATGAAAGACCCAGGCATCGCCCTTGACAAGTCCGTCCTGCGCGCTCCCTTGGATCGCAGCAGGAAAGGAGCCTCCGATGTCCGATCACCCCGTCCGACTGACCGCGCTGGCCCACGGCGGCGGCTGCGGCTGCAAGCTGGCCCCGGCGGTGCTGCGCGAATTGCTGGCCGACCAGCCGGCGGCACAGGCATTTCCACAGCTTCTGGTCGGACTCGAGACCTCGGACGATGCCGCCGTCTGGCAGATCGACGGCAATACCGCGGTGATCGCCACCACCGATTTCTTCATGCCGATGGTGGACGATCCGCACGCCTTTGGCCGGATCGCGGCGACGAACGCCATTTCCGACGTCTATGCGATGGGCGGGCGCCCCATCATGGCGCTGGCGATCCTGGGGATGCCCATCGACAAGCTGCCCGCCGCCACGATCCGCCAGATCCTGCAAGGGGGCCAGTCCGTCTGCGCCGAGGCCGGCATTCCCGTGGCCGGCGGACATTCCATCGATTCGCCCGAACCGATCTATGGGCTGGCCGTGATCGGGCTGGTCCATCCGGACAGGCTGCGCCGCAACGCCGATGCGCGGCCGGGCGACGTTCTGATCCTGACCAAGGGTCTGGGCGTGGGCATCTATTCCGCCGCGATCAAGAAAAGTGCGCTGGACCAGGCCGGCATCGACGAGATGATCGCCTCGACCACGACTCTCAACCGGATCGGCACCGATCTGGCCGAGGATGCGGCGGTCCATGCGATCACCGATGTGACCGGCTTCGGCATCCTGGGTCACGGGCTGGAGATGGCGCGCGGCTCGGGGGCGCGGCTGGTCATCGACCGCGCCGCGCTGCCCCGGCTGGGCCGGGCCGACGAACTGGCGCAGGCGGGCTTCGTCACCGGCGCCTCGCTGCGCAACTGGGCCGCCTATGGGCCGGAGGTCGCGCTGCCCGAAGGCTGCCCCGACTGGCAGCGGCATCTGCTGACCGATCCGCAGACCTCGGGCGGGCTGCTGGTCGCCGTGGCCCCCGAGGTCGCCGAGCGCTGGCTGGCGCGCATCCGTGCCGCGGGCTATCCGCTGGCGTCCATCGTGGGCCGGGTCGAGGCGGGCGAGGGGGTCGAGGTCCGCTGACCCCCTCAGGGCTGGACGCGGCAGGATTCGGTTTCGCCGGGCCGGTCGGTCCAGCGGTAATGGACCCTGTATCCCAGCTTGCCGATGCCCTTGCCGGGGCGGATCAGCGCCTCGAAGCTCACGATGCCGGGCTGCCCGTCCGTGGCGGGCGGCACATGGTATTCGCTGATGTCCGAACAGCGCAGCCTGCCGCCGCGCGGTGTCCGGGACCAGATTTCCTGCTGGCTGTCACCGTCGTATTCCGCCACCTCCAGCATGGTGACGATCCGGCCGCCCGGCCGGAACGGACGGCAGATGCGGCCGAGATCGGCGGCGGCCGTCGCGTGGTTCAGCGCCGTCACCCGCAGCCGTCCCCAGCCCGTCCAGCCGGGCGGCGGCTGCAGGATGATGGCGTCGAAATGCAGGGGCGGCCGTTCCGGGCTGCGCATCTGCGAGGAGGCGCTGAACATCCGGGTCGATCCTTTCGTCGGGCGGTCGCGCGTCGCGCCGGTTGGTTCCGGCTGTCAGGGATGGGCGGCAGTCCGCATTGCAGGTTCCCGTTCTCAGCCGGACAGGGCCTTCAGCGCCAGCCCCGCGCCTATTCCAAGGACAACCACCGCCAGAATGACCCAGGAGAATCGGATGAGACCGGGATGAGCCGCGCGGGTGATGAACTGACGACAAGCCGGACAGATCAGCGCGCGGGTGCAGGCGCGCGTCCCGCAATGCGGGCAGGCCGTGTCCGGCAGCCCGCCCAGCTAGCCGGGCAGGCGTCCCGCCCTAGTCCTTGGCGCGTTCGACGTAGCTGTTGTCCTCGGTGTTGATGACGATGCGGGTGCCCACGCCGATATGGGGCGGCACCATCACCCGCACGCCGTTGTCGCACATCGCGGGCTTGTAGGACGAGGACGCGGTCTGGCCCTTGACCACCGGCTCGGTCTCGGCGACCTCGACCGTGATCTTCTGGGGCAGTTCCATGGCGATCGGGACGCCGTTGAAGACCTGCAGATAGACGCGCATCCCTTCGGCCAGATAGACCTTCTGGTCGCCGATCATGTCGGCGGGGGCGACCAGCTGCTCATAGGATTCGGGTTCCATGAAATGAAATCCCTCGCCGTCCTCATAGAGGAAATCATAGGCGCGTTCGTCCACATGGGCGCGTTCGACCTGTTCGGTCGTGCGCCAGCGTTCGGAGACCTTCACGCCGTCGGAAATGCGGCGCATGTCCACCTGGGTCACGGGCGTGCCCTTGCCGGGGTGGAAGTTCTGGGCGGTCAGGACGACATAGAGCCTGCCGTCCAGTTCGACGACATTGCCCTTGCGCAGGCTGGAGGCGATGACTTTCACGAGCGTCTTTCTTGCGATCCGGGGATGGGTGGAATATCGGCGCGGCTTCTAGCGCAATCCGCGCGAAATCGCCAGAGGCCCGCTCGATGCCTGCCGAAACCCCCTGGTGGGACGCCGCCCGCCATGCCGACCGCCGCCCCGTCCTGCTGGCGCGCAATCGCATCCAGCGCAGCATCCGGGGCTGGCTGGAGGATCACGGCTTTACCGAGGTGGACCCTGCCGCGCTGGCCGCCAGCCCGGGCAACGAGGCGCATCTGCACGCCTTCGCCACCGACGCCATCGGCAATGACGGGGTGGCGCGGCGGATGTATCTGCACACCTCGCCCGAATTCGCGCTGAAGAAGCTGCTGGCCGCGGGCGAGACCCGGATCGCGGCCTTCGCCCATGTCTGGCGCAACCGCGAGCGGGGGGCGCTGCACAGCCCCGAATTCACCATGCTGGAATGGTATCGCGCGCACGAGGACTATACCGTGCTGATGGAGGACTGCGCCGCCCTGTTGCGGCTGGCGGCGGACGGGGCGGGCGTGCGCGAGCTGCGCTTCCGCGACCGGACCTGTGATCCCTTCGCCGCACCGGAACGGATCAGCGTGGCCGAGGCCTTTGCCCGTCACGCCGGCATCGACCTGCTGGCGACGGTCGCGCCGGACGGGGCCACCGACCGCGACGGGCTGGCCGCGCAACTGGCGGCGGCGGGCATCCGCCATGCTGCCGACGACACCTGGTCCGACATGCTCAGCCGGGTTCTGGTCGAGCGGGTCGAGCCGCATCTGGGCCATGGGTGCGCCACCTTCCTCGACCGCTATCCCGCGCCCGAGGCGGCGCTGGCCCGCCGCGCGCCCGACGAC
>CALLYR010000471.1 GCA_937859005.1 uncultured Paracoccus sp.
ACGCTGGCCACGCGGATCGCGGTGATGGATGATGACGCGGAACGGCTGGCAGCGGCCTTCTGGCCGGGGCCGCTGACGCTGGTGCTGCCGCTGCGCGCGGAGGCGGGGATCGCGGGGATCGTCACGGCGGGGCTGGACACGGTGGGCATCCGGGTGCCCGCTCATCCGGCGGCGCAGGCGGTGCTGGTGGCTTTCGGCGGGCCGCTGGCGATGCCGTCGGCCAATGCCTCGGGGCGGATCAGCCCGACGACGGCGGCGCATGTGCTGGATCCCGACGGCGGACTGGACGGACGGATCGCTGCGGTGCTGGACGGGGGCGCCTGTCCGGTGGGGGTCGAATCGACCATCATCGGCTGGCGCGACGGGCGTCCGGCCCTGCTGCGCCCCGGCGGCCTCCCGGCCGAGGCGATCGAGGCCGCGCTGGGCGAACCCCTGGTGCGGGGAACGGCACTGGCGGCCCCGGATTCGCCGGGGCAGCTGACCAGCCATTACGCCCCCGCCGCGCCCCTGCGCCTGAATGCCGAGGCTCCGCATCCGGGCGAGACCTTCATCGCCTTCGGCCCCGGCGACCTGACGCTTTCGCCCACCCGCGATCTGACCGAAGCCGCCGCGCGCCTGTTCGATACGCTGCGCGCCGCCGACCGGCTGGGCCGTCCCATCGCGGTGGCACGGATCCCCGACAAGGGGCTGGGCCTTGCGATCAACGACCGGCTGCGCCGCGCCGCAGCCCCCCGGTGAGGCGCTTGCCCCGGCCCGTCCCCCTCCTTAGCTTGCGCGCATGAATGCCGATCCGATCTGGAAGGGTGTCGCGCTGGACGCCGCGACCGCGCTGGCGCTGCTGGACTGGCAGCGCGAGATGGGCGTGGACGAACCCATGCTGGACGCGCCGGTGGACCGCTATGCCGAACCGGCCCGCGCGCCTGCCCCTGCCGCCGCTGCGCCGGTCGCGGCGCCATTGCCGCTGCCCGGGATTGCCGATGACCTGCCCGCGCGCGCGACGGTGCTGGCGGCGCGTGCGGACAGCCTGCCCGCGCTGGCGGCGGCGATGGAGGGGTTCGACGGCCTCGACATCCGCAAGGGCGCGCGCAACTTCGTCTTTGCCGACGGCAACCCCGCCGCCCGCGTGATGATTCTGGGCGAGGCGCCGGGCGAGGAGGAGGACCGGCAGGGCCGTCCCTTCGTCGGTCGCGCGGGGCAGTTGCTGGACCGGATGCTGGCCGCGATCGGGCTGGCCCGCGATGCGGCCGATGCGGAACGGGCGGTCTATATCACCAATGTCCTGAACTGGCGCCCGCCCGGCAACCGCCGCCCCGAACAGGCGGAAATCGACGCGATGCTGCCCTTTGTCGCGCGCCATGTCGAACTGGCCGATCCGGAACTGATCGTGCTGATGGGCAATGCCGCATGTCAGGCGGCGCTGGGGCGGCAGGGCATCCTGCGGCTGCGGGGACAGTGGGCGACGGCCTTCGGCCGGCCCGCGCTGCCCATGACCCATCCTGCCTATCTGCTGCGCACGCCGGTGGCCAAGCGCGAGGCCTGGGCGGACCTGCTGTCGCTGTCCGCCCGGCTTCAGGCCGGGGCGCAACCCTGATATTCGATCGCGCCCTCGGGCGCGATCAGGGTCAGGCGCACCGCCGCCGGGTCCAGCGGAAAGGGCTTGCCCGAGGGCGCCACGAAATCGGCGGTCGCGGTCAGGCCGCGCGCATCCCGCGTCAGCACCGGCTGCGAAACCCAGACGCCGTTCTGCGCCAGTTCCAGCGCCGCCGTGTCGCCCGGCGTTTCCGGCTTGCCGATCCGCACCGCGACCTGTACGCCGTCGGCGATATCGGTCATCGTGCAGCGGGCCACGTACTCGCCCGGTTCGGGCGTCTGCGCCAGCGCCGCATCGATGCGCGGGTCTTCGCCCTGGGGCGCGGGCGCCTGCAATTCGACATGCGCGGGCACACAGATGTCGCGGCACAGGCCGAAATCGACCGAAACCCGCGCCGTCACCGGCTGGCCCTTGTCCCTGGGCGTCAACTGGATCGGCAGCACCAGTTCGTCGTGATAGCCCAGCGTCCGTTCGCCCCCCGACAGGATCACCTCGGGGCGCGGCCACAGCGGTTCGGCCGCCGCCACATTGTCCGAGGCCTCCCAGCCGAAATGCGGCGGAATACCCGTATCGCCCGGACTGCGCCAATAGGTCTTCCATCCCGGCGCCAGGTCCAGCCGCAGGGCGGTGATGCGGGTGCCGTCCGACGCGACCCAGCAGGGCAGCAGTTCCGCCGCGACCAGTCCGGGCGGCAGTTCGTCCGCCGCGGCGGATGCGCCAAGGGCGCAGGCCAGCGCCGCGGTGCAAAGGAAAATCCGTGTCATGCACCTGAATCTAGGGGCGGCCCGGCGCGGAATGAAGTCACATCTTCGCCACAGGGAGGCCATGCCTTGCACAAGCGCGCCGCCGACCCGATCTTTTCGTGGAAAGGATGCATCCATGGACCGATCCACCCCTGATAATCTGACCGGCAAGATCCTGATCGCCATGCCCGGCATGAACGACCCGCGCTTTGCCCGTGCAGTCGTGCTGGTCTGCGCCCATGGCGAAGAGGGTGCGATGGGCATCGTGCTGAACCGGCCCCTGCCCGAAATCGACTTTACCGACCTGCTGGGGCAACTGGGCATCGACGCCTCGGACCGGGCGCGGCAGGTGCCGGTGCATTTCGGCGGCCCGGTCGAGCCGGGGCGCGGTTTCGTCCTGCACCGCCTGTCCGGGGGCGAGACTGCCGACGAGGAAGGCGGTCTGCTGCGCATCGGGGCCGAGGGGCTGGCCATGACGACCACGCGCGACATTCTGGAGGATATCGCCCGCGGCCGCGGTCCCGACCTGGCGGTGCTGTCGCTGGGCTATGCGGGCTGGGGGCCGGGCCAGCTGGAGGACGAGATGCTGGCCAATGGCTGGCTGACGGGCGATGCGGGGGACGAACTCGTCTTCGGCCCCGACAATGACGGCAAGTGGCAGGCGGCGCTGAAATCGCTGGGGATCGACCCGGTGATGCTGTCGGCGGCGGCGGGGCGGGCCGGAGTCCCCGCGCCTGACCCCCGCTTGCCGCGCAGGCGCGCTTTTGCCATAGAGGCTCCGGACAACCGGAGGCCCGCCATGACGTTCCGCGCCCGTCACCTGCTGGGGGTCGAGCCTCTGGCGCCCCCGGACATCACCACGCTGCTGGACCTGGCCGAAACCTATGTCGAACTGAACCGGCGCACGGTGAAGCACGGCGACGCGCTGGAGGGGCTGACCCAGATCAACCTGTTCTTCGAGGCCTCGACCCGCACCCAGTCCAGTTTCGAACTGGCGGGCAAGCGGCTGGGCGCGGATGTGATGAACATGGCCGTGGCCCATTCCAGCGTGAAGAAGGGGGAAACCCTGATCGACACCGCGCTGACGCTGAACGCGATGCAGCCGGACCTTCTTGTGGTGCGCCACCCGCACAGCGGCGCGGTCAACCTGCTGGCCAGCAAGGTCAACTGCGCCGTGCTGAATGCGGGCGACGGGCGGCACGAACATCCCACGCAGGCGCTGCTGGACGCGCTGACGATCCGGCGGGCCAAGGGGCGGCTGCACCGGCTGACCGTCGCCATCTGCGGCGACATCGCCCATTCCCGCGTGGCGCGGTCGAACCTGATCCTGCTGGGCAAGATGGAGGCGCGGGTCCGTCTGGTCGGCCCCGCGACGCTGATGCCCGCGGGCGCGCGCGACTGGGGCTGCGAGGTCCATGAGGACATGCGCGAGGGGCTGCGCGACGCCGATGTGGTGATGATGCTGCGCTTACAGAAGGAACGCATGGACGGCGGCTTCATCCCGTCCGAGCGCGAATATTACCACCGCTGGGGTCTGGACGCCGAAAAGCTGGCGCTGGCGAAGCCCGATGCCATCGTCATGCATCCCGGCCCGATGAACCGGGGCGTCGAGATCGACGGCACCATCGCCGACGACATCAACCGCAGCGTGATCCAGGATCAGGTGGAAATGGGCGTCGCGGTCCGCATGGCCGCGATGGACCTGCTGGCGCGCAACCTGCGCGCCGAACGGGGGGCGAGGGCGGCGGGGGTGATGGTATGAGCGGGGACATCTCCATCACGGCGGCGCAGCAGGATTTCTGGCGCGGTTGGCTGGAACCGGGCGAGCGGCTGTTGTGGGCAGGCAGGCCGCGCCGGGGGCTTCGCCTCTGGCACGTCGAGCCGGCCGAGGCGCTGCGCATTCTTGCCTATCTTGCGACGGCCGCGCTGATCGTATTCTTCGGGCGCGACGTGGCCGATCCCGACTTTCGGCCGATTGTTATTGTTGCCGCCGGGGCCGCCGTTCTGACTGCGATTGCCACTCCGGTCCTTCGCGCCCGGCGGCTGATGAACAGCCGCTATGCCGTCACTGACCGGCGCGCCATCGTCCTGTCGGGTTGGGCGTATCCCGGCGACATGTTCGACCTGCTCCATGACGCGACCGCACCGCGAGAATTGCCGGAGCGTTGGGGGACGACGGTTTTCGTCGGCCGGAGAGCGCTTGGGGTGCCCCGAAGCTGGCAGAAATGGACCGGCTGGACTGCGAACGGCGACCATTGGCGCGAGAACGTGATCTTCTATCGCCTCGATCCTGCGGAGAATCCGCGCGAGTTGCTCGAAAGCCTGCGGAAGGGCGGCGATGTGCCGCTTGTCCTGCGCGTGTTGACCATGCCCGGAATCCTCGGATGACCCTGCATTTCCACAACGCCCGCCTGATCGACCCCGAGGCGCTGACCGACACCTCGGGCAGCCTCACCGTGCAGGACGGCGCCATCCTCGCCGTGAACGGAGAGGCCCCCGAAGGCGCCACGCTCATCGACTGCCGCGGCAAGTGCCTCGCCCCCGGTCTGATCGACTGGGGCGTCAAGATCGGCGAGCCGGGCGAGCGGCACCGGGAATCCATGCGATCCGCCGCGCTGGCTGCGGCGGCGGGGGGCGTGACCACCATCGTCGCGCGGCCCGATACGCTGCCGCCCATCGACACGCCCGAATCGCTGGAGTTCGTCACCCGCCGCGCCGCCGAGCAGCCGGTCCGCATCCGCCATCAGGCCGCCCTGACCCGCGCGCGCGCGGGGCGCGAGATGGTCGAGATGGGCTTTCTGCAGGACGCGGGCGCCATCGCCTTCACCGACGGGGTGCGGGTGGTGCCGGACACGCGCCTTCTTGCCCGCTGCATGACCTATGCGCGGGGTCTGGGCGCGCTGATCGTGGGCCATCCGCAGGACGCAGGGCTGTCGCGTGGCGCTGCGGCCACCGGCGGCAAGTTCGCCTCGCTTTACGGCATCCCGGCGGTCTCGCCGCTGGCCGAACGGATGGGGCTGGAACGCGATCTGGCGCTGGTCGAACTGACGGGCGTGCGCTGGCACGCCGACCAGATCACCACCGCCGCCGCCCTGCCGGTGCTGGACCGGGCGCGGGCGGCGGGGCTGGACGTGACGGCGGGCACCTCGATCCACCATCTGACGCTGAACGAATTCGACGTGGGCGACTATCGCACCTTCTTCCGCGTGACCCCGCCCCTGCGGAGCGAGGACGACCGCATGGCAATGGTCGAGGCGGTGGCGGACGGGCGGATCGACGTCATCGGCAGCTTTCACACCCCCCAGGACGAGGAGGCCAAGCGCCTGCCATATGAGGTCGCGGCCCCCGGCGCGGTGGGGCTGGAAACCCTGCTGCCTGCGGCGATGCGGCTTTACCATCAGGGCGGCGTCGGTCTGGCGCAGTTATGGCGGGCGATGTCGCTGAACCCCGCGCGGCGGCTGGGCCTGGCGGGCGGGCGGCTGAATGCGGGGGCGCCTGCCGATCTGGTGCTGTTCGATCCCGACGCGCCTTTCGTGCTGGATCGCTTCACCCTGCGGTCGAAATCGAAGAACACGCCCTTCGACGGCGCGCGGATGGAAGGAAAGGTGCTGGGCACCTGGGTCGGGGGCAAGCGCGTGTTCGGGGGCGGGGATGAGTGAGGCGCTGATCCTGATCCTTGCGGCGGCGGGGGGCTATCTGCTGGGCTCGGTGCCCTTCGGCATCGTCATCACCCGCGCGCTGGGCCTGGGCGACCTGCGCAGGATCGGGTCGGGCAACATCGGCGCGACCAATGTCCTGCGCACGGGCCACAAGGGCGCGGCGCTGGCGACCTTGCTTCTGGACGGCGGCAAGGGGGCGATTGCCGTGCTGGTCGCGCGGACGCTGGGGGGCGAAGCGGCGGCGCTGGCCGCGGGCGGGGCGGCGTTCCTGGGGCATCTGTTCCCGGTCTGGCTGGGCTTTCGCGGCGGCAAGGGGGTCGCCACATTCCTGGGCACGCTGCTGGCGCTGTTTCCTGCGCTGGGGGTGATGGCCTGCGCGCTGTGGCTGGCCACGGCGGCGATCACGCGGATTTCCTCACTGTCGGCGCTGGTCGCGGCCGCAGGTGCGCCGGTCTTTGCCTGGATCTGGGACCTGCCGGGGTTGGCCGCGGTCACGCTGTTCATGGCGGTGCTGATCTTCATCCGCCACCGCGCCAACATCCAGCGGATGCTGGCGGGGACGGAACCGCGGATCGGGGGCGCAAGGCCGCGCTAGACTTCGCGCCGGCCCAGCAGCGCCTCGACCGCCTCGGCGGTGCGCCTGGTGTTCGCGTGGATGCCGATCTGCAGATAGATGAAACCCGCCATCAGCACCACATGGACGAAGCCGAAGGCGAGGATGCCCAGGAACGAGATCACACCGCCCTGCGGCTACGTCAGCGAGGCGAAGGCGGCCACGACGATGCCGAGGCCCATCAGCACCACGATCAGGCCGATGACGCGTTCGAACGAGTCCACGAAGAAGTTGCGCATGAAGCTTTCCTGTCGGTTGCTCCGACAGGAAAGCACCGAATCACTGAGAAAGCACGAACCCCGTCAGCGCGTCGGCACCGGCGTCTCGCCGCGATAGTCGTAAAAGCCGCGGCCGGTCTTGCGGCCCAGCCAGCCCGCCTCGACATATTTGGTCAGCAGCGGGCAGGGGCGGTACTTGGTGTCCGCCAGCCCTTCGTGCAGGACGTTCATGATCGCAAGGCAGGTGTCCAGCCCGATGAAATCGGCCAGTTCCAGCGGACCCATTGGGTGATTTGCGCCCAGCTTCATCGATTCGTCGATGGAGCGGACATTGCCCACGCCTTCATACAGCGTATAGACCGCCTCGTTGATCATCGGCATCAGGATGCGGTTGACGATGAAGGCGGGGAAATCCTCGGCCGAGGCCGAAGTCTTGCCCAGCTTTTCCACCACGCCCAGCATCGTCTTATAGGTTTCCTCGTCCGTGGCGATGCCGCGGATCAGTTCGACCAGTTGCATCACCGGCACGGGGTTCATGAAGTGCAGCCCCATGAACTTTTCCGGCCGGTCGGTACGGCTGGCCAGCCGCGTGATCGAGATCGACGAGGTGTTCGAGGTCAGGATCGTGTCGCGCTTCAGATACGGCAGCAGATCCTCGAAGATCGCCTGCTTGATGGCCTCGCGCTCGGTCGCGGCCTCGATCACCAGATCGCACTGTCCCAGATCGGACAGCTGCATCGTGGTGCGGATGCGGCCCAGTGCTGCGTCGCGGTCCTCGGCCGCGATCTTGCCGCGGCTGACCTGGCGGTCCATGTTCTTGCCGATGAGGGCGACCGCCTTGTCCAGGCCTTCGCGGCTGATGTCGTTCAGCAGGATATCGAATCCCGCCAGCGCGAACACATGCGCGATGCCGTTGCCCATCTGCCCGGCGCCGATCACGCCCACCAACTGAACCGCCATGATCCATCCTTTTCGACTGTCGGCGCGACGATAGGCAGAATGGCCTTGCCCCTCAACGGGAAAACCGCCCGCGGGCTGCGCGGGCGGTCTGTGGGGGCGGGACCGGCTCAGATTTTCTCGGTGAGTTCCGGCAGGACGGTGAAGATGTCGCCGACGAGGCCGTAGTCGGCGATCTGGAAGATGGGGGCTTCCTCGTCCTTGTTGATGGCGACGATGACCTTGCTGTCCTTCATCCCCGCCAGATGCTGGATCGCCCCCGAGATGCCGGCAGCGATGTAGAGTTCCGGCGCCACCACCTTGCCGGTCTGGCCCACCTGCCAGTCGTTCGGGGCATAGCCCGAATCGACCGCCGCGCGGGATGCGCCGACCGCGGCGCCCAGCTTGTCGGCCAGCTTCTCGATGACGGCGAAGTTCTCCTTGGACCCCAGCGCGCGCCCGCCCGAGACGATGCGTTTGGCCGAGGTCAGTTCGGGGCGGTCGGACGCCGCGACCTTGTCCTCGACCCAGGACGCAAGGCCGGGATC
>CALLYR010000472.1 GCA_937859005.1 uncultured Paracoccus sp.
AGGTCGTCGGCCTCGGCCCGGACGATCAGGTCGTTTTCCAGGTCGGCGTCGACGATTGGCGAGGAGGTCGGCCGGGCCAGCCCACGCGCGGCGGCCGGCAAGGCGGCCGGTTTCCGCCACCGGCGCGTGGCGGATCAGCAGCAGCGTCGTCAGGCGCGAGGGGTCCGGGGCAACGGGAAGGGTCACGGTTTTCGTCTTTCGGCAACGCCGCGGTTGTGCTTTGTCCCGGGCCGGGGGACAAGCCCCGCGACGGACAACCATGAACCGCATCACCCTGATCACCGGCGGCGCCCGGTCCGGCAAAAGCCGCCTGGCCGAGGCCGAGACCCTGGCGCGGCGCCCGGCGGACGGCAGCGCGGCATATCTCGCCACGGCCGAAGCCCGCGACGCCGAAATGGCCGCCCGCATCGCCGCCCACCGCGCCCGCCGGGGGCCGGAATGGGAGGACATCGCCGCCCCCCTCGCGCTTGCGCAGGCGCTGGACGACAGCGACGGGCGCGGGCCGCGCTTGGTCGATTGCCTGACGCTGTGGCTGACCAACCTGATGCTGGGCGGCCATGACATCGATGCGGCGACGGACGCGCTGCTGGCGGCGCTGGCCCGTCAGCGCGATCCGGTGGTGATCGTCACGAACGAGGTGGGCCTGGGCATCGTGCCCGACAATGCGCTGGCGCGCGCCTTTCGCGATGCCGCGGGGCTGCTGAACCAGAGGGTCGCAGCCGTGGCGGACCGGGTGGTGCTGGTCGCCTGCGGCCTGCCTCTGGTGCTGAAGGATGCCGAACAGGAACGGAAAGGGACAGCATGAAGGATTTCGATCCGGCCGCGCAGGCGGCGGAAACCGTTTTCGATCACGCCAGCGCCGCCGCTGCGCAGGCGCGTCAGGACAACCTGACCAAGCCGCAGGGCGCGCTGGGCCGGCTGGAGGAACTGGCCGTCTTCATGGCCGGCTGGCGCGGCACGCCCCGCCCCCGGATCGACCGGGCGCAGGTGGTGGTCTTTGCCGGCAACCACGGGGTCTGCGATCGGGGCGTGAACCCTTTCCCGCAGGCGGTGACCGAACTGATGGTGCGCAACTTCCAGGCCGGCGGCGCGGCGGTGAACCAGCTTGCCCGCGTGGCCGGGGCCGATCTGGCCGTGGTCGCGCTGGATCTGGACCGTCCCACCGCCGATTTCACCCAGGGTCCCGCGATGTCCCCCGCGGAACGTGACGCCGCCATGGTGCAGGGCGCCGCGGCGGTGGACCGGGGGGCCGATGTGATCGCGCTGGGGGAAATGGGGATCGGCAACTCGACCGTCGCCGCGGCACTCTGCCTTGCGTTGTTCGGGGGCGAGGCCGCCGACTGGGCCGGCCCCGGCACGGGGGCTGCGGGCGACATGCTGGCGCGCAAGATCGCGGCCGTTCAGGCGGGCGCCGCGCGGCTG
>CALLYR010000473.1 GCA_937859005.1 uncultured Paracoccus sp.
GGCCGTGCGCGTCTCGTAATCGGCGCCCGCCTCGACATGGCTGACCCGGATGCGCCCCGGCAGTTCGGGGTCGGCGGCCCGCGTGATCTCGACGCCCGCCAGATCGTCGGCCAGCGCCATCTCGCCCGCGGCAACCTCGGTATCGACGCGCCCATCGCGCATGACAAAAGCCAGTACGCCGTCGCGTTCCACCGCGTCGAACCCATGCGCCAGCATCAAGGGCTGCAACACCGCCCGCCCTGATTGGCCCCCGCCCAGCGCATAGCCGCGCACCACCCCCGACAGTCCCGACATGTCAAAGGCCGCCACTCCGGCCACGCGGCAGATCTCGGCCACCACATCGACCAGAGGCACCGCACCCGCGCGGCCGTTGAGCCAGTGCCCCCGCTCCCACGCAGGCCCGTCCGACCACAGGCCGGGCCGCCCCGGAAAGGCCGGAAACGGCCGCGCGTCCCAAGCCCAGACATGGGCACGCGACAGATCGACCATGCGCCCGCCGCCTGCCAGCGCCGGGTTGTTCGCCGGGTCCGCCCAATAGTCCGTCACCGCCGCGACATAGGCCGCCTGCAACGCATCGTCGCGCCGCCCGTCCGAATACCATGGCAGCATGGATTCGCTGCTCATCGCGTCCAGGAACTTGTTGGGCTGGTTCGTGGCCTTGTCCAGCGCCGCGCAGCCGTATTCCGTGAACCACACGGGCTTCGACCCCGGCACCCATGCCGTAGGCTCCGCCGACCGCGCCCCGTTCGTATCGCGCTCGTGATGCGGGCTGCTCCACCAGCCGCGGATGTCCTTGTAGCGCCAGACCCACGGCTCGCCCTGATGATCCTCGATCGGCGTCCGGCGCTGGGACGCACGATGCTCGTCGCCCTGGTAATACCAGTCGAACCCCTCGCCGCCGCAGACATTGCCGCGCAGATAGGCGGGATTGTCGATCCGCCCCCAAGGCGCGTCGAGGTGATCCTCGCCCTCGCGCCAGTCCGACAGCGGCATATAGTTGTCGATGCCGACGAAATCGATGTTCTCGTCCGCCCACAGCGGGTCCAGATGGAACCGCACCTCGCCCCCGCCGGGGTGATGGCCGAAATACTCGCTCCAGTCGGCGGCATAGCCGATCTTCACCCCCGGCCCCAGGATCGCGCGCACGTCCGCGGCCAGCGCGCGCAGCGCGGCTACCGCCGGATACCTGCCGCCCGCGCCCCGGATCTGCGTCAGCCCGATCATCTCGGACCCGATCAGGAAAGCATCGATGCCTCCCGCCAGCGCACACAGATGCGCGTAATGCAGGATGAAGCGGCGACAGGACCACTCCTCCGGCCCGTCATAGTGGATGCGCCCATCCGCGACCCGGAAATCCCCCTGCAGTTCGACGGTATCGCCTGCCGTCAGCGGCACCATGGTCTGCAACCAGATCGCGGTGGC
>CALLYR010000474.1 GCA_937859005.1 uncultured Paracoccus sp.
ATGTTGGTCACGAACACGAATGCCCCGTCGGTCGATACCGAGACTCCATGGGCGCCGCCGCCGGTGGTGAGGGTCTTCACGACCTGACCGGTCGCGGTGTCGATCACGGAAACGGTGTTGTTAGGCTCCGCGTCGGTGCCCTGGTTGGCCACGTAGACGTAGGCCCCATCCGGTGTCGCGACCATCTGGATCGGGTTCGGCCCGACGTCGATCCTGTTCGTCACCTCGCGGGAGGCGGTGTCGATGACGGCCACACGGTTCTCGTCCCGGAGAGAGACGTAGACCTGATCGCCAGACGGCGTGAACCCGACCTGAACGGGCGCTGCGCCCACCGGAATGCGCGCAACTTCCGTCAGATCCTGCGTGTCGATGACGGAAACCGAGCCATCCTCGACATTAGCCACATAGAGTTGGCTCTCATCGGGACTGAGGCGAAGGCCGTGCGGATAATCCCCCGTCGCGATGCGCCCGATGACCTCGGCCTTTGCGAGGTCGACCACAGCGATCTCGTTGCCGCCGGCCAGCGAGACAAAAGCGCGCCCCTGCCGGTCAGCGACCACATGGGCCGGGTGCGAGCCTACCGTCACGGTCGCCGTGGGCGCCGAGAGGTCCCGCGGATCGAGAATGACCAGCAGACCCTCGGCCGCGCCCTCCGCGCCGTGCCCATGGCCGTCCGAGCCGTGATCCCCCTCGGCGGCAGGATCTCCGACCGCCAGCAGCAGCTTGCCATCCGGCGTCAGATCGACGTTGTGAGGCGCGACCGGGATCGTAACCGTGACGAACGCCCCCGTGCCGAGATCGAAGGCGCTGATGGAATTGCCGCCCTCGTTGGCGGAGTAGACCGTTCCGCCGGTCTGAGCAAAGGGCGACGGCGCGTCGCCGGCCTTCGCCTCCAGCCATGCCTGCATCTCGGCGATCTCGGCTTCCTGCGCCGCGATGATCTGGTCCGCCCATGCCCTGGTCTGCGGGTCGTCCCCGTATTGCTGGACGATCCGGGCCATGTCGATCGCGCCCTGATGATGGGGGATCATGCCCCGGACGAAGGCGACATCCGGATCATCCGCCATGACGCCGTCCATCATCGGCCCGTGCATTTCATTCATCGATTCGACGTAGGCCCGGGTGAACTCCGGAAGGCTTTCGTTGGCCGGGGCGGCACCCTCGTTCGGCGCGCCCATCATCCCCTGCATCATTCCGCCCTGCATCATCTGGTGCATCGCGCTCATGCATTCCGGGGCCATCGCCTGCATCATGGCTTGGCACTGCTCTGGCATCATCCCTTGCATGCCAGCCATCTGGCCTGAGGGAGGCGTCGGCACGGGAGCCTGCTGCACTTGCGCGGGCGGGGTTCCCGGGTGGTGGGCGTCATGCCCGGCCTGAGCGAGGGCAGCGCCAGGCAGGCCTGCCAGGACGCCGAGGGAAAGGGCGATTGCGGTTCGGTTCATTGATTTCATCCTTTGGATCCAGAGCGCTGACCCGGGGTTTCGGGTCGCGGTTCTCCGTTCTGTTCGCTGGTCTTTCGGGTTTGCACAGGAGCGGCCGGAGACAACATTCGTTCTCGCGGCGATCCCCTGCGCATCACGCAGCGATAGGACGTGGTGGTCTCAGGATGCCTTCGGGGAATCGGTCGTGCGGGTCAGGGCGCACAACCGTGAAAGCCTCACCGCTCGTCGGCGGGCCGAACTCCGGCGGCGCGACGGGAACTGCGGCGGTCAGACAGGTCTGACAGCAATCCGCAAGGTTTGGGCTACTGTCCGTGTTCACGCAGCCTGCCGATTGATTGGCGCCATGGTCGTCCGACACGTGATGCTGGGTGCAGTGGCTTGCCTGGGCAGCGGCCTGTTGCTGGTGGATGGCGTGTCCGGTCGGGCTCGCATGGACTGGGACCTGCAGAACCAGTGCGCCGATGGCAAGCAGCAGGATGCAGATCGCAAACCGGCGCAGTCGGCCGCAACTCGCCCGAAATTTGACCCCCGCCCGTTCGGTCATGCGCCACCTTCCTTGCCGGCGACACGCCGGCCCTGCGCGATGTCGCGTTCACGTCGCGCGCCACCCGACGTGGGGCGCCAGCCCCGCGGACGGAGGCAGGCCGCCACAGCGAGGTGCTGTTTGAGATCATCCGCGAGCCTGGCGTTCATGTCGGCGGCGCCTTTCAGATTTCCCGCGAACCGAGGAAGCGCCCGAAGCTCCGGGTGGTCGGGCCGAACAGGAACGCTTCATACGGCTCGGGATCGACGCCCGGGAAATCCATGCCGGGCGAGCCGGCAGGCATGCCGGGAACGGCCAGCCCCGTCGCGTCAGGCCGCTCGACCAGCAGGCGGCGGATCGCCGCGGCAGGCACATGACCCTCGATCACATAGCCGTCCACCTCGGCGGTGTGGCACGATGCCAGTTCGGCCGGCACGCCGAGGCGCTGCTTGAAGCTGTCCATGTCGGTGGATTCCACAACCCGCACCGGGAACCCCGCGGCCTCGATATGCGCGACCCAGCCATCGCAGCAGCCGCAGGACGGATCCTTGGTAACGCTCACCAGCGGCAGCGTTTCGGCATGTCCCCAGCCGGCCGTGGACATCAGCAGGGGCAGCGCGCCGGCAGCGGCCAGAATGGCGCGCCGGCTGATGTTGCTGTCGTTTCTCATAGTCACACCTTTTTTCATGGATGTATTGTCTCGCCGTCACGGTCCGCATCCGGCTCACAAGGGAGTGATGGGCAAACCGAGGGCCGTGGCACCGGCATCGTCATAGCTTCACCCTCCGCAGCCGAGCGGCATTGGTGATGACGCTGACCGATGAGAGCGCCATGGCGGCGGCCGCAATGATCGGAGACAGCAGGATGCCGAAGAACGGATAGAGGACCCCGGCTGCGACCGGCACGCCGAGCGCGTTGTAGATGAAGGCGAAGAACAGGTTCTGGCGGATATTGCCCATGACCGCCTGCGACAGCCGCCGCGCCCGCACGATGCCGGTCAGATCGCCCTTCAGCAGCGTGACACCCGCGCTCTCCATCGCCACATCGGTGCCGGTGCCCATGGCGATGCCAACGTCCGCAGCGGCCAGCGCCGGTGCATCGTTGACGCCGTCGCCTGCCATTGCCACCACCTCGCCCGCCGCCTTGTGCCGCTGCACGACCGCGCTTTTCTGATCGGGCAGAACCTCGGCCTCGACCTCGTCGATGCCGAGATGGCGCGCGACGGCCTTCGCTGTGGTCCAGTTGTCGCCGGTCAGCATGACCACGCGGATGCCCTGCGCCTTCAGCGCGGCCAGCGCCTCCGGCGTCGAGGGCTTGACCGGATCGGCGATAGCG
>CALLYR010000475.1 GCA_937859005.1 uncultured Paracoccus sp.
GGTTGTAGCCGGGCAGGACAAAACGGAACTGGCGCAGGAAGGGGTCAGGATCGACCGGCAGATGCGTGTCGGCGGGCAGGTCGCGGGTCCAGCCATGCGCCCGCAGCGAAAGCATGGTGTCGTAAAGCTTGCGGTCCCCGGTCAGCACCATCCCGCCTTCCATCGTGCAGATATGGTGCGA
Source organism: uncultured Paracoccus sp. (assembly GCA_937859005.1). Classification (GTDB taxonomy): domain Bacteria; phylum Pseudomonadota; class Alphaproteobacteria; order Rhodobacterales; family Rhodobacteraceae; genus Paracoccus. The sequence continues at coordinate 182 of CALLYR010000475.1, forward strand.
GAAGAACGACGAAAATGTTCCGAACAGCCCGAAGGTGCCCGCCTGTTCGCCGTTGAGGCGCGCGCCCATCGATTCGCAGTTGTCCTCGGCCAGGACGATGCCGTGCCGGGCGCAGATCGCGCGCAGCCGGTCGGCCTGCACGGGATTGCCCAGCAGGTTGACGGCAAAGACCGCGCGGGTGCGGGGCGTGATCGCCTGTTCGACCAGATCGGGGTCGATGTTCAGCGTGGCCGGGTCGACATCGACGAACCGCAGCCGCAGCCCCAGTTGCGTCACGGGGAAATAGGTGGTGGACCAGCTGACGGCGGGCACGATGATCTCGTCCCCCGCGCGCCAGCCCAAGTCGGGGTGCCAGAAGGCCGCGGCCAGCGCCAGCAGGTTCGCCGCCGACCCCGACGAGGCCATCACGGCGAATCGCGCGCCGAAATGGGCGGCAAAGGCATCCTCGAAGGCGCGGACCTGCGGGCCCATGGTGAAGCGCCCGGACCGGATCACCTGGGCCAGCGCCGCATGTTCGGCGTCATCCCATGTGTTGCTGGCAAGAGGATAGAACATCATGCGTCCAAAAGGCGGCGCCGCTGCATCCGCGGGCTTGGGGGAATTCTGATTCCCCTGTCGGGGCGATTGCAAGTTGCGGTTGTGCGCGGATCATCGGCCGAAAGCCGGCGCAAGTGCAACAGCCCGCCACACGACGCGTGCCGCCCCCTGTGGCGGCACCGCAACGCAAAGGCCCGCGCAAGGCGGGCCTGAACAGGACGCTTCAGCGGTCGGAAAGGCTCAGCCGCCCCAGGTCCGCAGCGGGCCGCAGTCCATGTGGACGAAGTTCGAGCGCGAGTATTTGCCCACGCCGCCCGCCTTGCACGAGGCCGCGGCCTTGTACATCTGACCGACCGAACGCGACTTCAGCCGCAGGTCGGCGGCCTTGCCCGTCATGTGCAGCGAGTTGCGCGCCACGCCCGAACTGCGCGAGCGCAGCATGGCGTTCGTCTTGGGCGAGCGATAGCCCGACAGCATCATGTAGGGTTCGTTCGTCTGCAGCAGCCGGTGCGAGGCCGCGGCGACATCGACGGTGCGCGGGTCGATCCCGATCACCTGGCCCGTGCGCCAGTCGCGCATGAACACGTTGATTTCATTCAGCGCATCGCGGATGTACTTGCCCTCGACCCAATAGACGGTGTCGATGCTTTCCCCGGTGCGGCCCGAATACATGCGGATGCGGCGATAGTCGCCGGCGCCGCGGATAAGGCCGAATGCATTCGCCATAACGGGCGCCGCGGCCACGGTCGTGGCCGTGAAGACCCCCAGGATACCCCGGCGCGAGAGTTCGATGGTCATGTCGGATCCGCCTGTCCTGCGTTCGTTTCTTCAGCCACCCTGTGGCATGCCGGTGTAGTCCCGGAATGGCCACACTATGTCACTGTCGTCACGGTTGCGGAACTGACAGTTCCACCGTGCGGCAATTTCGTGCCACCATAGGCGAAAAATCGCCCATGACCCTACGTTCGGAATCAGGAAGCTCGCCCATGTTCCCCTGTCGCAACGTCAACCGCCGATCTGCCACGGCCGCGCAGGGCATTCTGGAACCAATCGCGGCCTTCGGGCATGGCTTGGGCATGAGCCGACCCGATCCAGTTGCCCCCGCCGCCCTCGCGACCCTTCGTTGCGCCATCCAGTTCCGCCATGCGCTGGGGGCGGCGATCCTGGCCATGATTCCCGTGCTGGCCGGCGCGCAAGCTCCGGCGCCACGGCTTGATTTCGCCCCGGCCGAAATGGCCTTGGCGCGGGCGGTCGCGTCCGACCCCGGACTGGCCGCGTGGTACGGGACGAACGGCCTGCAGGCTATCTTTGCCGCGCCCGAGGCCGCGGCACGGCGGCAGGCCGTTATTGCGGCGGTGGGCGGCGCCTCCGGCCACGGGCTGCCGCCTGCGCGCTATGGGGTCGAGCGGCTGCGCGCGCTGGATGCGGCG
>CALLYR010000476.1 GCA_937859005.1 uncultured Paracoccus sp.
GGTCCCATTCTCCAGCAGTTCGCCGAACTGGGGCATGTGGCTGTCGCTGCTGCCCATCGTATAGCCGTTGATCCGCCCCATCACCTGCAGGCGCGGGAAGCTGCCGCCGTGACGGCGGCTCAGGCCGGTCAGGTCGGCGGGACGCGGGGTCAGGCCGGCAGCCAGCGGGCCGTCGCCCTTGCCCGAAGGGCCGTGGCACGAGGCGCAGAAGCGGGCGTAATCCGCAGCGCCGGTGGTGGCCTGCGATTCGGGCGCGCAGGCGACCAGCAGGGCGGCACCTGCCAGCGTGGCGACGGTCGGAATGGCGAATTTCATGGCTGTCCCCTTGGATTTTCCCGCGACTGTGCCCAAGCGGCGGGGTGCAGGCAAGCCGTGCCAGTTGTCGCACTTCATCGGCCCGTCTGCCGGAACGCCTGCGGCGGCGGGACGTTGCATGGGGAATGCGGGGGACATGCCCGCCGTGGACGGAAGGGTCGGCCGCAGCAATCAGGGCGGGGCACGAAGCGTGCATGGCATGGGTTGAACGGTCCCGCCCCATCGCCGACAAGACCGGTCAGGCAGGAATGACCCGCGCCCCGAAAATCCGCCTCCCGTTGCCAGACCGGAAACCTGATGCCAGACAATCATCCGCCCGCCGCCGTGCCCCTTGCCCTGACCCCCGCCCATGTCGCCCGCGCCCATCGCGAGGTCGAGGACCCCCCCCATGACCCCTGCTGGACGCTGCTGACCGATGACGACCTGGACGCGCTGGCCCATGACCTGACCGCGAACCGCCCGCACCCCGTGCCGATCTTCGCTTATGGCTCGCTGATCTGGAATCCGGGCTTTGAAGTTGGCAAAACCCGCAAGGCCACCGCCCCGGACTGGCACCGCAGCTTCTGCATCGACCTGAACCACTGGCGCGGCTCGCCCGATTGTCCGGGCCTGATGCTGGCGCTGGAGCCGGGCGGAAGCTGCACGGGCCTCATCATGGAAATCGCGCCGGGCACCGAGCGCGAGGCGATGCGCGCCATCCTGCGGCGCGAACTCGTGGCCCGCGAACTGGCGCAGAACGCCTGCTGGATCACGGTGGAAACGGACCGGGGCACCGAGCAGGCGCTGACCTTCTATGCCGGCACGGTCGGGCAGGCGCTGGTGCATCTGCCCGTCGTGCAACAGGCGCAGCGGCTGGCCCATGCCTGCGGCCATGCGGGGTCGGGGGCCGAATATCTGCACCGGACCGCCGCCGCGCTGGCGGCGCACGGGCTGGACGATCCCTATATGTGGCGGCTGCAGCATCTGGTCGCCGAGGAAATCGACAGTTGGCCCGCACCCGGCGCACCCATCGGGGATGTCTAGGAACACGAGGACGCGCCCGCACGTTGCGCCCCGACGCACCGCCTTCGGGAGCAGGCCCGTGTCATCGAGCGAAACCACCACCGGCCGCGACACCATCCGCCAGTGTGGATCGAACAGCGCAGCGGCACCCCGGCATCGTCCGCGGCACAGACGACGGCGAGGGCGAGGGCATCCTGCGCATCGACTTTGCCGAGCGGGACGACAGGCTTGAGGAAATCCCGTGGGAGGGGTTCTTCCAGACCTTCGAGGACCGCGGCCTTGCCTTCCTGTATCAGGACAGGACGAAGAACGGCGGGAAGAGCCGCTTCTTCAAGTTCGTCAACCGCTGACGGGAAGGGTCCTGTCCAGCCGCACCACCCGGTCCATCCGCCCCGCCAGTTCCATGTTGTGCGTGGCGATCAGCGCCGACAGCCCGGTTTCCCGCACCAGCCCCATCAGCACGTCGAACACCCGGTCCGAGGTCGCGGGATCGAGGTTCCCCGTCGGCTCATCCGCCAGCAGCAGCGCGGGTCCGTTGGCCAGCGCCCGGCAGAAGGCCACCCGCTGCTGTTCGCCCCCTGACAGCGCGGCGGGCCGGTGATCCGCGCGCCCGGTCAGACCCACGCGTGACAGCAGGCCATGCGCCCGGTCCCGCGCCGCGCGGTCGGGAATGCCATTGGCCAGTTGCGGCAGCACGACGTTTTCCAGCGCCGTGAACTCGGGCAGCAGGTGATGGAACTGATAGACGAAGCCCAGTTCGCGCCGCCGTGCCTCGGTCCGGGCACGGTCGCCCTGCCCCGTCATGTCGCGGCCCTTGAGCACCACGCGCCCCGCATCGGGCGTATCCAGCAGCCCCGCGATATGCAGCAGCGTCGATTTTCCCGCCCCGCTGGGCGCGACCAGCGCCACGACCTCGGCCCGTGCCACCGACAGATCCAGCCCGCGCAACACCTCGACCGCG
>CALLYR010000477.1 GCA_937859005.1 uncultured Paracoccus sp.
GGCAGTCCGGCATCCGCCAGCGCAGCCTCGACCCTTGCCAAACTGCGGCTCATCCCCCATCCCCCTTGTATCCGGGACGCGGCACCATCGCAGGGGGCGGGGCATGGCACAACAGGTCTATACGCTGCTGGTCGAGGTGGGCCGGAAACAGGGCGACGGCCTGCCCGACGGCAGCACCGGGGCGGCGCTGATCTGCTATGCGACGGGCAAGGACCAGGCCGAGGCGGTGCGCGAGACGGTGGCGATCCTGAAGCAGGCCGATCTGGCGCCGCTGGAGGTGCAGGGCTACGGCACGCTGGACGAGCGGCTGGCCGAGGGCCACGAGATCCCCGACGAGGAACGCGCCCTGATGGAACGCGCCCTTGCGGAAAACGCCGTTATCGTCGCCCAGATGGAGCCGTTCTTCCAGGATTGCGACGGCTGCGACTGAGGCATTGCCGACACGCCGGGCGCGAGTGGCGCGGGCTGCGCTTGCGCGCCCCGGCATGGCTGCTAACGTCGCCCGCAAACAAGATAACAACCGAGGCAGTGAGCATGTCCCTTTTCAAATCCCGGATCGCGTTATCCGTCGGGCTGATCCTGGCGCTGGGGTCCTGCGGCATGCGCGTTCCAATGGTGGGCGGCCCCGCATCCGCCCCGGTGACGCCCGCGCCCATCCCCGCCGCCTCGCCCGCCGACGAGGCCGGGCTGCAGCGCTGGATCCAGAATTTCCGCCCGCGCGCGCTGTCGAGCGGCATCGCGCCCGCCACCTATGACCGCAGCATGGCGATTGCCCGCTTCAACCCCGAAGTGATCCGGCTGGACCGCAAGCAGGCCGAATTCTCGCGCCCCGTGTGGCTGTATCTCGACAGCGCGGTGTCGGACGTGCGCGTTGCCACGGGCCGGCAGATGGCCGCGCAGCACGGCCGCACACTGGCCGCGATCGAGGCGCGCTATGGCGTGCCGCGGGAAATCGTCCTGGCGGTCTGGGGGATGGAATCGAACTTCGGTTCGAACCGCGGCAAGATGCAGATCATCCCGTCGCTGGCGACGCTGGCCTATGAGGGGCGGCGCGCGCAGATGTTCGAGAACCAGTTGCTCGCCGCGCTGCGCATCATCCAGGCGGGCGACACCGACCCCGCCCACATGCTGGGGTCATGGGCCGGGGCGATGGGCCATACCCAGTTCATGCCCACGTCCTTCCTGGAATATGCGGTCGATTTCACCGGCGACGGGCGGCGCGACATCTGGTCGGACGACCCGACCGACGCGCTGGCCTCGACTGCCGCCTATCTTGCGCGCAACGGCTGGGTGCGCGGCCAGACCTGGGGGGCAGAGGTGGCCCTGCCCTCGAACTTCAACATGGGCCAGATCGGCAAGGGTACGCGCAAGGCGTCCGGCGCCTGGGCGGCGATGGGCGTCACCCGCAAGGGCGGCGGCGGGCTGCCGGCGGGGGGCGGCTCGATCATCATGCCGGCGGGGGCACGGGGGCCTGCGTTCCTGATCCTCGACAACTTCCGCTCGATCCTGCGCTACAACAACTCGGACAACTATGCGCTGGGCGTGTCCTATCTGGGCGAGGCCATCGCCGGACGACAGGGCATCGTGGGCCCGTGGCCCCGGTCCGACCGCCCGCTGTCCAACGCCGAGCGGATGGAGATCCAGCGCCTGCTGACCGCGCGCGGATTTTACCGCGACGAGATCGACGGCAAGATGGGGTCCGGCACGATGGAGGCCATCGCCGCCTATCAGCGGTCCATCGGAGTGACGCCTGATGGCTATCCGACCTCGATCCTGCTGGGACAGATGCGCCGGGGCTGATCCCCTTCGTTTCGGCGCTGCGAATGTCGCGGCGCCGGAATCCCTAAAACTTGCCCGACTTTCCACGCCGGGATTGCCGGCTGTTAACTGCCTCTCAGGCATCTTCCGCCTAAGGTCGGTCCAGACCGCCTGATGCAGAAGGAAACGCCATGGCTCTCGACACCCAAGCGCAGATGCTGATCGAACAACGCGTCGCCAATGACGCGAAATCGCCCTTGCTGGCCTATTTGCTGGTGTTTTTCGCCGGATGGTTCGGGGTGCACCGCTTCTATCTTGGCCACAAGGGCAGCGGCACGGCCATCCTGGTCCTGTCCCTGCTGGGCTTTGTGACGCTGCCGATCGGGGTGGGCCTTGTACCCCTGGGCATCGTGGGAGGCTGGTGCCTGGTCGATCTGTTCCTGATCCCCGGCATGATTGCCAGCAGCAAGGACCAGTTGCGCCAGCAACTGACCGGCGTCCTGCAGGCTGAAACCCGACCCGTCACTGCCTGACAGGAAAACCCGCGCCTGACAGGAAAACCCGCGCCTGACAGGAAAACCCGCGGCCGCCCGCGGGTTTTCAGCTTTCCCGGATCGGTCAGCACCGCCCTGTCAGGTCAGGGCGCGATAGATCCAGATCAGGATGACAGCCCCGACCAGCCCGGCGAACCCCTGGGCAATCCAGCTTCCGGCCTGCGCGTTGAACCCGATCAGGCCGAACAGCGCATTGGCCACGACCGCACCCACGATTCCCAGAATGATGTTCATGAAGACGCCGGTATCGGCATCCATGATGCTGCTGGCAATCCAGCCCGCCAGGCCGCCGACAATGATGGCGGACAGCCAACCCAAACCCTCCATCCACATGTCTCCCTTGTGAAATGCGCTGCCGGGGAACGCGGCGAAAGCCGTTCCGGTTCAACGGGAAACGGGATTTCCGCAGCGGGACGGGAATGGGCCGGTGCGCCCGCATCCGGCGGCCTTCCGCCCCTGCGGGGGACGGCTGCTGCCGTCTCAGTCGCGCAGCAGTTCGTTGATCGAGGTCTTGGACCGGGTCTTTTCATCCACCCGCTTGACGATCACGGCGCAGTAAAGATGCACCCCGTTCTTCGACGGCATCGAACCCGCCACCACGACCGAACCGGCGGGAACCTCGCCATACATGACCTCGCCCGTCTCGCGGTCCACGATCTTCGTGGACTGGCCGATGAACACGCCCATGCCCAGCACCGACCCCTCGCGCACGATCACGCCCTCGACCACCTCGGACCGGGCGCCGATGAAGCAGTCGTCCTCGATGATGGTGGGACCGGCCTGCATCGGCTCCAGCACGCCGCCGATGCCGACGCCGCCCGACAGATGGACGCGCTTGCCGATCTGCGCGCAGGAGCCGACGGTGGCCCAGGTATCGACCATCGTGCCCTCATCGACATAGGCGCCCAGATTGACGAAGGACGGCATCAGCACGACCCCCTTCGCGATATGGGCCGACCGGCGCACGACGCAGGTGGGCACGGCGCGGAAACCGGCCTCGCGCCAGCGCGCCTCGTCCCAGCCCTTGAACTTGCTGTCCACCTTGTCCCACCAGCCGCCGCCCTGCGGCCCGCCCGACTGCGCCTCCATGTCGGTCAGCCGGAATCCCAGCAGCACCGCCTTTTTCGCCCACTGGTTCACATGCCAGTCGGTCCCCCCCTTCTCGGCCACGCGCAGGGTGCCGCGGTCCAGCGCATCCAGCGTGGCCTCGATGGCATCGCGGGCCTCGCCGGTGGTGGCGGGGGTGATGCTGTCGCGGGCGTCCCACGCGGCCTCGATGGCGGATTCAAGTGCGGCGTCGGACATGGCGGCTCCTTCTCGGCTGGTCGGGTGGAAACTGTCAGCCTTGGGCTATAAGCGGGGGGGCAAGGCCGCGCAATGACGGCGCGGCCGCGATGAGGCCCAGATGACCCCTGACGACGACCGCAGCCACGGCTTCCGCGACAGCCACCAGGACGTGCGCGCCGCGCGCCGCACGCCCGATACGCCCCAGACCCGCGCGCCCGCCTATCGGCTGGCCTTCACCGATACCGATTTCCTGCTGCGCGAGGAGTTGCGGCCGGTCCGGTTGCAGCTTGAACTGCTCAAGCCGCAGATGGTGATGGACGAACGCGGGGTCCATTCGACCGTGGTGATGTTCGGCGGCGCCCGCATCCCCGCCCCCGAACAGGCCGAGGCCGCGCCGTCCCCGGCCCTGGCGGCGCTCTCGCGCTATTACGCCGAGGCCGAGCGTTTCGCCGCCCTGATGACCCAGCGCAGCCTGTCCACATACGGACGCGAATGGGTGATCTGCACCGGCGGCGGGCCGGGCGTGATGGAGGCCGGCAACAAGGGCGCGCACGAGGCGGGCGGCCATTCCATCGGCCTGTCGATCGTGCTGCCGCACGAACAGGCGCCGAACGCCTATGTGACGCCCGACCTGTGCTTCAATTTCCATTACTTCGCCATCCGCAAGATGCATTTCCTGATGCGGGCCAAGGCGATCACGGTGTTCCCCGGCGGATTCGGCACGCTGGACGAGACGTTCGAGGCGCTGACCTTGATCCAGACCGGGCGGATGCGCCGGGTGCCGTTCCTGCTGTTCGGGACCGAATTCTGGGACAAGCTCATCAACTGGCAGGCCCTGGCCGACGCCGGCACCATCAGCCCCGAGGATCTGGAACTGGTCCGCTTTGTCGAGACGGCGGACGAGGCCGTGGCGATCATCGACGGCTTCGACTATTCGGAATGCTGAGGAAGGCGGGCCGTCAGGCGCGGTGATAGGGGCTACCCGCCAGGATGGTGGCCGCCCGGTAAAGCTGTTCGGCCAGCATGACGCGGGCCAGCATATGCGGCCAGACCATCGCGCCGAAGGACAGGACCAGATCGGCGCGGTCGGGCAGGGCGCGCGTGTCC
>CALLYR010000478.1 GCA_937859005.1 uncultured Paracoccus sp.
TCTTGTCCAGCGGATCGCCCAGCCGCACATCCGTGTCCTCGATCGCCATGCGCAGGCCGCGGGCGTCGTGGTTGGCCTCGGGAAAGGCGCAGGCGGCGGCGCCGGCCGACAGTTGCGCGCGCAGGTCCGACAGATGCGCAGCGCCCGGCGCCCCCCCTGAAACCCCGGCGACGGCCAATGCAGGCGTCAGGCCGTAATGGTCGGTGAAATAGCCATAGGCGCCGTGGCTGACGACAAAACCCTTGCCGGCAACCGGTTGCAGTTGCGCGGCGATCCTGCCGTCCAGATCGGCCAGACGCGCAGCTGCCGCCTGGGCATTCGCGGCATAGGCGGCGGCATTGGCAGGGTCGCGCGCCGACAGTTCGCGGGCGATGGTGTTCAGCCAGATCTGTCCGTTGGCGGGGTCCAGCCAGGCATGGGGGTCGATTCCGTCATGGGCAGGATGGCCATCCTGCGCTTCATCATGCGGATCGTGCCGGTGCTGCACGGGTCCCGACGCGGGCGCAAACTCGCGCAGCACTGTGCCTGGAACCTCAAGCAGCGTCAGCACATGCGTGGGGTCCAGCCCCCTGGCCGCCGATTCCAGCCAGCCGGTCATCTGCGGCCCGATCCAGACCAGCAGGTCGGCATTCTGCAACCCCGTGGCCTGCGAGGGCTTCAACTGCAGGTCATGGGCGTCCTGCCCGGCCGCCACCAGAATCTGCGGCGCCCCCAGATCGCCCAACACCGCCGCGACCAGCGAGGCGGTCACCGGAATGTCGGCAACGACCCTGGGCGGATCGGCGGTGGCAGGGACGGCAAGCGCCGTCAGCGCGGCCAGGCTGGAGACTGCGCGGAAAAGGCTGGAACGCATCGTCGGGACTCCTTGAGGGGCAGGGGCGAACAGGTTACGTTATACAATCACAATTCTTGGCAGCGTTACAATATCACATGAGCACTTCGCAACCTGATGCATTCGGCGATCACGATCACGCCGTCTGCCGAGCCGCGACGCTGCAGGCGGCGCTGGACCGGCTGGCGCAATCGGGCGCGCGCCTGACCCCGGTGCGCAAGCGGACGCTGGAGATCCTGCTGGAATCGCACCGCGCCATGGGCGCCTATGAGGTGTTGGGCCGTCTGGCCGCGGACGGCTTCGGCCGCCAGCCGCCCGTGGCCTATCGCGCGCTGGATTTCCTTGTCGAACAAGGTCTTGCGCATCGCGTGCAGCGGCTGAACGCCTTTGCTGCCTGCCTGCATCCCGACCGCGACCATGCGCCCGCCTTCCTGATCTGCCGCAACTGCCAGCGCGTGGCCGAGGCCGACGCCGGCCCCGCCGCCTGCGCGCTGCGCCAGTCGGCGCAGGGCTTCCACGTCGAGCGCCTGACCATCGAGGCGCTGGGCCTGTGCCCCCCCTGCGCGGCGCAGGACGCATGAGCGCGCCGCTGTTGCAGGCCGAGGGCCTGACCGTGACCCGCCCCGGCCTTGGGGCGCCGGTGCTGCGCGATGTCAGCCTGACCGTCGCTCCGGGCGAGATCGTGACCGTCGTCGGTCCCAACGGTTCGGGCAAATCGACGCTGATCCGCGCCCTGCTGGGACATCTGCCGCTGCAGGCGGGGCGGCTGACGAGGCGGGCGGGGCTGCGCATCGGCTATGTCCCGCAGCGGGTCCAGATGGACGGGGCGGTGCCGATGACGGTGCGCCGCTTCCTGTCGCTGCCCCGGCGGATCAGCGACGCGCAGGCCGCCGCCGCCCTGACCCGCACCGGCGCGGACGGCTTGCAGCCGCGGCAGATGTCGGCCCTGTCCGGCGGGCAGTTCCAGCGCGTGCTGCTGGCCCATGCGCTGCTGGGCCAGCCGCACCTGCTGGTGCTGGACGAGCCCACGCAGGGGCTGGACCAGCCCGGCACCGTCGCCTTCTACCGGCTGATCGAGGATCTGCGCGCCAAGACCGGCGCGGCGGTGCTGCTGGTCAGCCATGATCTGCTGGTGGTGATGCGCGCGTCTGACCGGGTGATCTGCCTGAACGGCCATGTCTGTTGTCAGGGCACCCCGCAGGATGTCAGCGCCGCCCCCGAATACCGCGCCCTGTTCGGCGAGGGGCAGGGGACGCTGGCGCTGTATCGCCACGACCACGACCACAGCCACGATCCCGCCCTTTCCACCGGCGCGGGCGGCGCGGGCCATGTGCACGGACCCGGATGCAGCCATGCTTGATGCCTTTCTGATCCGTGCGGCGCTGGCGGGAGCGGGGCTTGCGCTGGCGGCCGGACCTCTGGGCTGTTTCGTCGTCTGGCGCCGGATGGCTTATTTCGGGGATGCGACGGCCCATGCCGCGATCCTGGGGGTGGCGCTGGCGCTGGCGGCGGATCTGCCGGTGGGGGCGGGGGTGCTGGCGGTCGCGCTGGCGGTGGCG
>CALLYR010000479.1 GCA_937859005.1 uncultured Paracoccus sp.
GGCAGAGGCGCAGGAACGCTTTGCGGCGGCCCTCGCGCAGGTCTCGCAGATGCAGTCGCAACTGCTCGATGCCGAGGAAAAGCGGCGCGAACTGGAAACCGGCCTCGGCGCGGTTCAGGCCACGTTGCAGGATGCGCTGGCGGAACGAGACGCCGCCCGCAGGCAGATGGCTGCTTCGCAGGAAAGAATCGCCACCGAAACCCTGCCCCAGGCCGAACGCGCGCAGGAATTCTCTGTCGCGCTGGACATCCTGTCGGGCGAGTTGAAATCGGTGGCTGCCGACCGTGTCGACGCCGAACGCAAGGCGGCCGAGGCACAGCGCACCGCGCAGGTGCTGACACGGGAACGCGACGCGATCCTGGCGCGCAACGACGAAATCTTCGCCCAGCTGGAAGACGCAGTCGAAATGTCCGTCAAGCCGCTGGACGAGATGTTCCGCGGTGTGGGCATCGACAGCGACAAACTGCTGGAAACCGTGCGCGAGGGCTATTCCGGCCAGGGCGGCCCGTTGACGCCGATGGGCCAGTCCACCCGCGGGAACGCGGCGATCAGCGAATCCGAGGCCCGCGCGCAAGAGGTCGTGGTCTCGCTGGGCAAGATCAAGAATTATCGCATCGCGGTCGGCAAGTTGCCCCTGGCGATGCCGGTCAAGTCGGCGTTCCGTTACACCTCGCCCTTCGGTCAGCGCTGGGGCCGTGCGCATCAGGGCATCGACATGGCCGGTCCGGTCGGCACCCCCATCTATGCGACCGGCGACGGCGTCGTGACCTTTGCCGGCTGGCAGCGCGGCTATGGCAATCTCATCAAGATCAAGCACGCGATGGGCACCGAAACCCGCTATGGCCACCTGTCGAAGGTCGGGGTCAAGGTGGGGCAAAAGGTGTCGCGCAACAGCCTGATCGGTGCTATGGGCAACACTGGAAGATCGACCGGCCCGCACCTGCATTACGAAGTACGGGTGGACGGTCGCGCCGTGAACCCCATGAGCTTCATCAAGGCCGCCCAGAATGTTTTCTAAGACCCGTGTGACCGAACCCGGCCCCCGCAGCCCCAGCCCGGAAACCGATGTGAGCCGCCCGGCCATGGACAGCAGCTATGACCTGCCCGCGACGCAAGCCCGCGCGCGATCCGGCCCGTCGGTGCTGTCGTCCGACCTGACGGTCAAGGGGAACATCTCGACCCAGGGCGACGCCCAGATCGAGGGGACGGTGGACGGCGATATCCGCGCCCATCAGCTGACCGTCGGGGAAAGCGCCACCATCCGGGGCGAGATCGTCGCCGACGAGGTGATCGTGAACGGCCGCGTCATCGGCCGGGTGCGGGGCCTGAAGGTGCGCCTGTCGGCCACCGCCCGCGTCGAGGGCGATATCGTCCACAAGACCATCGCCATCGAATCCGGCGCCCATTTCGAAGGTTCGGTCCAGCGTCAGGAAGATCCGCTGGGCAACGGCGTCACGCCGAAACTGGCGCCGCCCGCGCCCTCCGCGTCCCGCAGCAGCGCCGAACAGGACTGATTTCATGGATGTTGCGGTGCCCCTTGGGCACCGTTTTCGTCTGCGCGGACCATGTACAAACGGGCCGCCTTCGGGCTTGGGCGGAAAGATGCTGTCCGCCCCGCCGCTGCCCGCAGGGCAGGTCGCTCTTGCTGCGCGGCCTCGGACTGCGCCCAAGGCGCGGCAAATGCACCGGGCCAAAAAGCCTGAAGCGGCTTGCCGACACCCTTGATGCAGGTTCCATGGGGCGCGCAGGAGGGCATCCTCTGGCGAATGGGAACAGGCCGCCCCGCCCTGTCCTTTGCTGCGGAAAGTCGTGACACCGCAAACGCGGGCGGCACCTTCTGCGCAGGCCCGATCCTGCGGAACAGGACGCCCGGCACGCCCCCGCAGCCGCGCCCTCCCTTACCCCAGCACCGCCCCCGGATTCATGATCCCCAGCGGGTCCAGCGCCGCCTTGACCGCCCGCATCGCCGCCAGCCGGGCCGGATCGCCCCAGCGCGCCAGATCGGCTGCCTTCAGCCGGCCTATCCCATGTTCGGCGGAAAAGGACCCGCCACGGGCGACGACCATGTCGTGGACCATTTCCTGCACGCGCGGACGCAGGGCGTCGTAATCCTCGCGCCGACGGCCTGTAGCGGGAAAGACATTGTAATGCAGGTTGCCGTCGCCCAGATGGCCGAAGCAGTTGATCCGCATGTCCCCCAGTGCCGCCAGCATCGCATCGGCGTCCCGGATGAAATCCGGGATTTCCGACAGCGGCAGGCTGATGTCGTGGGACGAGATCGCGCCGATGCGCCGGTTCGCCTCGGGCAGATGCTCGCGCAGGGACCCGACTGCGCCAGCACACCGTCGCTGACCAGCCCCGCCCCGACCGCCAGGGTCAGCAGATCTTCCAGCGCGGCATCAGGGGCAAGCCCGGCGGGCAACGAGACTTCCAGCAGCACCGACCAGGGTGGGGCGGGCAGCGGCTGACGGATCTCGGGCAGGGTTTCGGTCAGGAAGGCCAGCCCCTGCCCCGCGATCAGCTCAAACGCCGTGACGCAGCCGGCCAGCCGCTCCTGCGCCAGCGACAGCAAGGCCAGCGCCTCGGCCGGGCCGGGGACGGCCAGCATCGCGGTGCCCACGGCTGCGGGCCGCGGCGCCATCCGCAGGCTGGCGGCGGTGATGATGCCCAGCGTGCCCTCGGCCCCGATCAACAGGTCGCGAACGGAATAGCCGGTGTTGTCCTTCCGCAGCCGTTTCAGGTCGCGCAGGATCGAGCCGTCCGGCAGCACGGCCTCGATCCCCAGGCACAGGGCGCGCGCATTGCCCCAGCGCAGCACCGCGATGCCCCCCGCATTCGCGGCCAGGCAGCCGCCGATCTGCGCCGTGCCCTGGCTTGCCAGTGCCAGGGGGAACAGGCGTCCGGCGGCGGCCGCGGCCTCCTGGACCTGTTGCAGGGTCGCGCCGGCCTCGGCCACCAGCACGTCCTCCTGCGGCCAGACGTCACGGATCGCGGTCATGCGTTCCAGCGACAGCACCAGCCGCGCCGGGCCGTCCGCCATGACCGAGCCGCCGACCA
>CALLYR010000480.1 GCA_937859005.1 uncultured Paracoccus sp.
CGCCGCCTGCACCGCCTGCGGCGCATGGCGGCTGCCCCCGCCCGCCGCCCCCGCGCGCGCCTGCATGAATCGCTTGACGATCCGGTCCTCCAGCGAATGGAAAGTGACCACGGCCAGCCTGCCGCCTGGCCTCAGCGCCCGTTCGGCGGCGGCCAGACCGGCGACCAGTTGCCCGAATTCATCGTTCACCCAGATGCGGATGGCCTGAAAGGTGCGGGTCGCGGGATGGCTCTGTCCCGGCTTGGGCCGCGGCAGCTGGCGCGCCACCACCTCGGCCAGTTCGGCGGTGCGCGTCAGGGGACGGGCGGCCACGATGGCGCGGGCGATGCGGCGGGCGACCCGCTCTTCGCCGTAATGATACAGCACATCGGCGATGCGCGCCTCGTCGGCCACATTCAGCAGATCGGCGGCTGACGGCCCTTCGCCGCCCATCCGCATGTCCAGCGGCCCGTCGCGCAGAAAGGAAAATCCGCGCTCGGCCTGGTCAAGCTGCATCGAGCTGACCCCCAGATCCAGCACCACGCCGTCCAGCGGCTCACCCGCCAGTTCGTCCAGTTCGGAAAACGTCCCCTCGACCAGCCGCAGCCGGTCGCCACAGGCACCGGCCCAGCCTTCGGCCATGCGGAACACCGACGGATCGCGGTCGATCCCGATCACCCGGTCCGCCCCGGCATCAAGCAGCCCGCGGGCATAGCCGCCCGCGCCGAAGGTCCCGTCGGCCCAGACGCCGCGCACCGGGGCGACCGCCCGCAGCAGGGGGCCCAGCAGGACAGGGATATGCGGGTCCGCCACCGATCTAGTCCTCGGCCGACCGCGACGCGGGCCGCCGCGGCGGCAACAGCGACCGCGGGTCGAAGCCTGGCTCGAAGCTGGCCACCAGCGCCTCGACCGCGTCGCCCTCGGCCTCGGCATAGGCTTCCGGCCGCCACAGCTTCAGATAGTCGCCCGAGGCGATGAAGAAGGCGCGGTCGTCCAGCCCGATCTTTTCCCGCAGCTTCTGCGGCAGCAGCAGGCGGCCGTCGGGGTCGATCTCGGCCTCTTCGGCGGCGCCGTGCATGATCGATTCCAGCAGCCGCCGCTCGGGCGAGCCGCGCTGCATCAGGTCGATCTGGGCATCGATCTCCTCGATCGCCTCGATGGTGTAAAGCTCCAGGTGCCGCCAGTCGTCGCGGCCATAGACGATGACCAGTTGCGGACGCCTGCCGGTTTCCCAGTCGGGATCGCAGGATTCGAAGACACGGCGAAACTTGGCCGGGATCGAGATCCGCCCCTTGGCGTCGACCCTGACTTCCTCCGAGCCTCTGAACCTGCGCGCCAAGCCCCGCGTCCTTCCACTGTCCGCCCTTTTCCGGCGCCCCGAAAAAGGAAAGGGCGGATCGGGCCGCTGCCACTGCCCGATCCGCCGCCCTCGTCCCATTTCTGGGCCCCGAAGTTTCGGGGATCGTCCGGTTCTTTGCGCCACCTGGGGGAGGTGCTGCTCGCGCGCGACCGGATCGTCTTGCGGATGGCGGGTGCCTGTATGAAGCCTGCCTCTGGCGGGGGTTCTTCAGTGCCCCTTCGCTGCCCGTCCTCCGTGGTCGAAGGGATGCCATGGGATTTCATGGGAAGCAATGGGTTTCTTCACCGCAGGCCCCATAACACTCACGCAAGCTCACGGGAACGCGACGCGAACAGACGGAGGGAGGGCGCTCCGCAACTCCAATTCTTGGGCCAGAATCAATGATTCATGGCCAGATGTGGTATCTGGGCAACTGTGGCATAATAGTCCCGGCATTTCCCGCTTGTAGCAGCGCCCGCCCCGGCCCCGGCAGGGTTCAGGTGGGCCGCAAGCGATCACGGATCGATCACGCCCCCGCGATCCGGCCCCGGGGCGGGGCCTCCGGGTGAGCTGCTCCCGTGCTTTCCCACCCCTTCCAACCCCGAAGCCGGCGCCTTGCCGGGACCATTCCCGCGCACCGCGTCCTTCACGCCATGCCGCCCTGAATCAGACGCTGCGCGAGCCTTGCATAGGCTTCGGCCACCGGCCCCGCGCCTGCGGCGACCGGCTGCCCCGAATCGCCGGCCAGGCGCACCGACAGGTCCAGCGGAATCTCGCCCAGAAATGGCAGGCCACGCGCCGCCGCCTCGGCCGCGACGCCGCCATGGCCGAACAGATGCGCTTCATGCCCGCAGTTGGGGCAGACATAGGAGGACATGTTCTCGACCAGACCCACTACCGGCGTGCGCAGCTTGTCGAACATGTCGATGGCCCGGCGCGCATCGATCAGCGCCACGTCCTGGGGGGTCGAGACGATGACCGCCCCCGTGACCGGCGCCTTCTGGCACAGGCTCAGCTGCACATCACCCGTGCCGGGCGGCAGATCGACCAGCAGGACATCCAGATTGCCCCATTCGACCTGATTCAGCATCTGCTGCAGCGCCCCCATCAGCATGGGGCCGCGCCAGACCACCGCCTCGCCTTCCTTCATCATCAGGCCCAGCGACATCATCGTGATGCCATGCGCATGGACGGGAATGATTCGGTCGCCCTCGCTGCGGGGGCGTTCGGTGACCCCCAGCATCCGGGGCTGGCTGGGGCCATAGATGTCGGCGTCCAGCACCCCGACGCGCCGCCCCGCGCGGGCCAGCGCCACCGCCAGATTCGTCGTCAACGTCGATTTGCCGACCCCACCCTTGCCCGATCCGATCGCCACGATCCGGTCCACGCCGGGAATCGCCTGCGGACCTGCCTGCGGCGTCGGATGGCGTCCGATGGTCAGGCTGGGCGGCGCCCCCCGGTCGGCCCCTCCGCTCTGCGCCGTCACGGAGGGCTGGCGCCCCGCCGGCGCAGTGGTGGCGATCTGCACCCGCGCCACGCCGGGCAACGCCCGCAGCCGCCTCTCGGCCTCGGCACGAGCGGGTTCCAGCGCGCGGGCAAAGGCCGCATCCGGCGCCTCCAGAACGAAACGAATCTCGTCCCCGCTGATCTGCAGGGCGCGGACCAGATCGGCCTCGATCATGTTCCGGCCACCGGGGACAGCAATCTGCGCCAGTTCGTTCAGCACCGTTTCGCGACTCGGGCTCATATCTTGGTCCTTGTTGGTCGTTGGGCGTTCCTGTTCATATAACGCCCGGCGCCGCCAAGGCACAGCCGGGACCGGATTTGCGCTGCCTTGCGGCAAAATGCCAAAAGGTTCCCCACTTCGACGTTGCGTCACGCGCATAGACTATGATAAAAATGTGAATAAGAGCGAAAATCTTTACCTGCCGCAGGGTGAGTGTCATGCACGGTACGCATGGCAGCCGGTCGCATTCGGCCATTGTGCATCCGCAGCGAAAACCGCATCTTGCCTCAACGGAACGCGACGCCGATCCTCCTCCCCGGCAGCGCTCCGCAGGACATGCGAAGCCCTCTCCTCCTCCCTGGGGCGACGCTTGTAGGTTGCGGCAACCCCATTCCTCCCCGGGGTTGCCGCTTCTCCCCCCGCCGGGCCGATGGCGGACAGGATACGGCGGTCCCCTCCTCCTCCCTGGGACCGATCGTCAGCGGTGGCGCCCCTCCTCCCTGGGCGCCGCCGCATCCCATACGCGGCCCTCCTCCTCCCCGGGCCTGCGTTGCGCGGCGGTGCCCCTCCTCCTCCCTGGGCGCCGCCGCTTTTCATTTGCGTGGCGGGATTCTAGGCAGTTCCGCATGTTGTCCTATCAGCACGCCTATCACGCCGGAAACCTCGCCGACCTGCACAAGCACACGCTGCTTGCCGTGTGCCTGGCACGGATGACGGACAAGCCCAAGCCGCTCAGCTATCTGGAAACCCATGCCGGGCGCGGTCTTTACGACCTCGGCTCGGCCGAATCGGCCCGCACGGGCGAGGCCGCGGCAGGCATCGGCCGCGCGCTTGCCGAAGGCTGGCTGCCTTCCGACCACCCGCTGTTCGCCGCGCTGGCCGACATTCGCCGCCGCCACGGCCCCCGTGCCTATCCCGGATCGCCGTTGATCGCCGCGTATTTCCTGCGCTCCGGCGATGTCGCGCATCTGGCCGAACTGCATCCGGCCGAACATCAGGCGCTGGAATCCGTGGCGGGCTTTGCCCATGTCCACCGCCGCGACGGGTTCGAGATGGCCAATGCCCTGATCCCCCCCACCCCGCGGCGCGGGCTGCTGCTGATCGATCCCAGTTACGAGATCAAGGCCGATTATGACCGGATGCCGCCGATCGTGAACCGGCTGGCACGGAAATGGAACGTGGGGGTGATCGCGGTCTGGTATCCGATCCTGAACGACGGACGCCATGCCGCAATGGCCGATGCGCTGACCGCCGCACATCCCCAGGCCCTGCGGTCCGAGGTGCGGTTTCCTCCCGCCCGTTCGGGCCACGGCATGGTCGGATCGGGGATGTTCGTCATCAACCCGCCCTGGGGACTGGCCGGGGAATCGGCGCGTCTGGCGGCGCTCTACCGCCGGATCGGCTCGTAACGCAGCACCCCGGCAAGGCCGCCGTCACCGCCATCCGACGGATGGTTGCGCCCGTCCGTCACCGGCAGTTCAGCGAAGTCGAACGGGCTGACGCCGTTCAGGCAGGCGACGTTGACGCTGTATTCGCGAGGGTTCGACCGGCGCTGATGGTGCGTAAAGATCCCGCAGTGCCGGCAGAAATGATGCCGCGCCGTGCCGGTGTTGAACCGGTATTCGGCCAGCATCTTCACGCCCGAGAGGATCTCGAACGCCCCGGCTGGGGCGCTGACCACGGCCGCACCCCGCATCCGGCACAGCGAACAGTCGCATCGATGCGACGAACGCAGGCCGTCCGCCAGCCGCACGCGAAACCGGACCCGCCCGCAATGACAGGCTCCCTCGGCCAGTTGCATGTCCGGGTCCGGTCCGCCCTCGACCATCCGCATGGGTCACCCCGTTACAGTTCGATCGCTTCCAGGATCTGCGGCTCGATCACCCGCACCCCCGGCAACCCCGCCTTCAGCGCCGAGGCATCCTGCGCCAGCAGCGGAAAGGTCCGGTAATGGCAGGGGATGACGGTCCGGAAATCGAAATAGCGTTTCGCCGCATAGGCCGCGCGTTTCATGTCCATGGTGAAATGCCCGCCCGCGGCCAGGATGCCGATGTCGGGCCGGTGGTAATCGCCCATCCAGTCCATGTCGGCCATGATGTCGGTATCGCCGCTGGCATAGATGGTGTGCCCCTCGCCCGCGATCATATAGCCCGACTCGTGGCCTGCATAGACCGGCCCGCTCTTGCCGTCGATCGACGAGGAATGCGCGGCATTGACCATCGTGACCTTGGCCCCGCCCAGATCCACCGTGCCGCCCTTGTTGAAGCCAATGCCCTCGATCCTCTCGGAGGTCTGCCAGAAATTGACCAGGTCATAGATGCCGACGACGGGAATCTTCTGCGCCTTCGCGATGGCCAGCGCGTCGCCGGTGTGATCGCCATGCCCGTGGGTCAGCAGGATATGGGTCGCATCCCGCACCGCCTCGTCCCGCCGCTTTTCGGGAAACATCGGATTGCCGGTCAGCCACGGATCCAGCAGGATCACCGCCCGCTCGATCTCGATCCGGAATCCCGAATGGCCCAGCCATGTCAGTTTCATCGCCATCCTCCACCGCTTGGCGCAGGCAGGCTAGCGCGGCTTGCAGGGCTGGTCCACCGGCGGTAAACCCCGGCCTCAGCGAAAGGAACCCCGCATGTCCATCTCTGAGGCCGAGGCTCGCAAGGTCGCGCATCTGGCGCGGATCGCCGTCGCCGACGACGCGCTGCCGGCGCTGGCGGCGGAACTGAACGGCATCCTGCATTTCATGGAACAACTGAACGAAGTCGATGTCGAAGGCGTCGAGCCGATGACCGGCGTCGAACGGATGCGCCTGAAACGGCGGGCCGACGTCGTCACCGACGGCGGCATGGCCGATGCGATCCTGAAGAACGCGCCCGACGCGCGCGAAGGCTTCTTTGCCGTGCCCAAGGTGGTGGAATGACCGAGTTGAACCGCCTGACCATCGCCGAGGCGCGCGACCGCCTGCGCGCGCGCGACATCTCGGCCTCCGATCTGACCGACGCCTGCCTGAGCGCCATCAACCGGGCAGGGGCACTGAACGCTTTCGTCCACCACACCCCTGACATTGCGCGGACGCAGGCCGCCGCCGCCGACGAACGGCTGCGCGCGGGCGATGCCCCCGCCATGTGCGGGATTCCGGTAGGGATCAAGGACCTGTTCTGCACCCGCGGCGTGCCGTCCCAGGCCGCCAGCCGGATTCTGGAAGGCTTCCTGCCCGAATACGAATCGACCGTCACGCAGAACCTGTTCGACGCAGGCGCGGTGATGCTGGGCAAGCTGAACATGGACGAATTCGCCATGGGCTCGTCCAACGAATCCAGCGTCTATGGCGACGTGGTGAACCCGTGGAAAGTGGACGACCGCCAACTGACCCCCGGCGGCTCGTCCGGCGGCTCGGCTGCGGCGGTGGCGGCCGACCTGTGCCTTGCCGCGACCGGCACCGACACCGGCGGCTCGATCCGCCAGCCCGCCGCCTTCACCGGCATCGTGGGGCTGAAGCCGACCTATGGCCGCGTCTCGCGCTGGGGCACGATCGCCTTTGCCTCCTCGCTCGACCAGGCCGGGCCGATGACCCGGACGGTTCGCGACGCCGCGATCATGCTGGGCGCGATGGCCTCGGTCGATCCGAAGGATTCGACCTCCGCCGACCGCCCCGTCGAGGACTATGAGGCGGCGCTGACCGGCGACATCCGCGGCAAGCGGATCGGCATTCCCCGCGAATACCGCATGGACGGGATGCCTGCGGAAATCGACGCGCTGTGGCAAAAGGGCGCCGAGATGCTGCGCGACGCCGGCGCCGAGATCGTGGACATCTCGCTGCCGCACACCAGATACGCGCTTCCCGCCTATTACGTCATCGCCCCTGCCGAGGCGTCGTCGAACCTCGCCCGCTATGACGGCGTGCGTTACGGGCGGCGCGCGAAACTGTCCGCGGGCGACGGCGTGACCGAGATGTATGAAAGGACCCGCGCCGAAGGCTTCGGCCCCGAGGTCCAGCGCCGCGTGATGATCGGCACCTATGTGCTGTCCGCAGGCTTCTATGACGCCTATTACAACCGCGCCCGCAAGGTCCGCGCGCTCATCAAGCGCGACTTCGACCAGGCCTTCGCGCAAGGAATCGACACGATCCTGACGCCCGCCACCCCTTCGGCGGCCTTCGCGCTCGGCTCGATGGACGCGGCCGACCCGGTCGAAATGTATCTCAACGACGTGTTCACCGTGACGGTGAATCTTGCGGGGCTGCCGGGCCTGGCCCTGCCGGTCGGGCTGGATGCCCAAGGCCTGCCGCTGGGACTGCAACTGATCGGCCGTCCCTGGGACGAAGGCAATCTGCTGAACCATGGCGCGGTGCTGGAAAAGGCCGCCGGATTTGTCGCCAAGCCCCACCACTGGTGGTAGGCTGACCCGACAGCGCGAGGAGACGACGATGCGAGGCCTGTTCCTGATTCCCATTCTCGCGCTTGCCGCCTGCACGGGCGAAAACAGCGGCTGGAATCCGAACTACCAGATGATGCAGACGCCTTACGGCACCTATCTGCGCGCGCGAGAAGCGGCGCTGACCGGATTCCGGGCGGAACCGCCGCAGGTAATCCCGGTCACCCTTCCGGTCCGCGCGCCTACGCCTCAGGAAATCGCCGGCCCAAAACCGGTCCGCATCGCCGGCCACGTCCCGGCGGTCAGGGGCGGCACGACGACCGTGGCCGTTGTCTCCGCGCCCGCCACCGCTCCGCGCCCCATTACGGAAACAGGTCCCTATCCCGGTTCGACCTCCGTGCTGGTGAACTATGCCAACTCGGCCCGCCACACGCCGGGCACAACCATCTGGCCCCGCACGAATCCCCGGGATGCCCGCAGCATCTGCGCCCGCTATCCGTCGCCCGCCACGGCGCAGACCGCGTTCCTTGCAAAGGGCGGCCCGACGCAGGATCCGGCCGGCATGGACCCTGACGGCGACGGCTTCGTCTGCGGCTGGAATCCCGCCTCTTACCGCTCCGACCCGTTGTGAGCTTCCCTTCGCCGAACCACGGCGAACGGCGCGGCACAAACGCGCCGGACATGATCGTGCTGCACTGTACCGGCATGGCCGACACGGCCGCCGCCCGCGCGCGCCTCTGCGACCCCGCTGCTGAAGTCTCGGCCCACTGGCTGGTCCTTGAGGATGGCCGGACCGAGGCGCTGGTGCCCGAAGACCGCCGCGCCTGGCACGCAGGGGCCGGCTCGTGGTGCGGCCGGTCCGATGTCAATTCCCACAGCATCGGGGTCGAGATCGCCAATCCGGGCGACTGCCCCTTTCCCGCCGCCCAGATGGACTCCGTCGAGCGCCTGCTCGCCAGGATCATGACCCGCTGGTCGATTCCCGCCCAGCGGGTCATCGCCCATTCCGACATGGCCCCCGACCGCAAGACCGATCCGGGGCCGCGCTTCGACTGGCGCCGTCTGGCCCGCGGGGGCCTTGCCCTCTGGGCAGACGATCCGGGATCGGGTGACGCAGATCCGCTTGGCAAAACGCTCGATGCGCTCGGCTACCCCCCCGGTGCACCCCCAAACCGCCTGCGCGCCTTTCGCCTGCGCCACCGTCACTGGGGCCGCGGCCCGGAATGCGCCGCCGACCGCCGCACCGCGGCCGCGCTGCTTGCCCTCATTTCCGGCCGGGAAAAGCCAATGCTCATCTACAAGATTTTCCGCCAATCCGAATGGCAGGCGCTGTCGGCCGCGGGCCGCACCGATGGCGCCCCTGTCGACCTGCAGGACGGCTTCATCCATTTCTCGACCGCCGAACAGGCCCCCGGAACCCTGCAACGCCATTTCCCGGGCGAAACCGGTCTGCAACTCGTCGCCTGCGATACCGACATCTTGGGCAATGCGCTGCGCTGGGAGCCCTCGCGCGGCGGCGCCCTGTTTCCGCATCTCTACCGCCCGCTCGACCTTGCGGACGTGCTCTGGTCGCGCCCTATCCCTGATGGCGCCATCAATCTGCCGCTGGAAAACCGCGCATGAACGTCATCGAACGCGCAGGCCTTGCCACGCTGCACCGGCTCGACCCCGAACGCGCCCATGACCTGTCGCTGCGCGCGCTTCGCACGGGGTTGGTGCCGCTGCCCGGCGCGCCGTTCAGCAGCCCGCGCCTGCGCATCGCATTGGCCGGGCTCGACCTGCCCAATCCCGTGGGCCTTGCCGCGGGTTATGACAAGAACGCCGTCGCCGTGGGCGCCCTGACCCGCGCCGGTTTCGGTTTCATCGAGGTCGGCGCCGCGACCCCCCGGCCCCAGCCCGGCAACCCTCGGCCGCGTCTGTTCCGGCTGACCCAGGATCAGGCGATCATCAACCGCTTCGGCTTCAACAACGACGGCG
>CALLYR010000481.1 GCA_937859005.1 uncultured Paracoccus sp.
CCGGCCTACCGCAAGCTGCTGGCGGCCGAGCCCGCCGGTCCCGACGCCCGCCGTTATACCGTTCGCCGCGGCTGACAGGCTTGCGCCCGGCTCCGGGCTTTGGTTCTGTCCCGCAGGGCGCGGACCGGGGGAGGACGCCATGCTGGCGGTCTTTCTCAAGACGCTGCCATTCTTTGCACTGATCGGAACGGGCTGGCTGGCCGGTCGGCTGCGGTTTTTCACGGCTGACGCGACCGCGTGGCTGACGCGCTTCGTGTTCTATTTCGCGCTGTCGGCGATGCTGTTCCGGTTCGCGGCGACGCTGGATCTGGCGGCGCTGTTCGACCTGCGCTTCGTGCTGGCCTATCTGGCGGGATCGCTGGCGGTCTGGGCCCTGGGCTTTGCCGCCGCCCGCCGCCGGGGCGTGCCCCCGCCCGAGGCTGCGATGGAGGCCCATACCGGCATGACCGGCAACACCGGCTTTCTGGGGGTGCCGATGCTGGTCGTGCTGCTGGGGGAACCGGCGGTCGGGCCGGTGCTGATGGTGCTGACGCTGGACATGATCGTGTTCTCGACGCTGATCACCCTGATCGTGGCGGGCGTGGGGCATGGGCGGATGTCGCCCGCGGTGCTGTTGGCGCTGGTCCGCGGCATCTTCGCCAATCCGATGATCCTGTCGATGGCGGCGGGGCTGGCCTGGGCCGCGGCTCGCCTGCCCCTGCCCGGACCCGCGGCGGAATACCTGGCCCTGCTGGGGGCCGCCGCAACCCCTGGCGCGCTGTTCGCCATCGGCGCCTCGCTGGCATATCGGCCCGTGCGCCGGATCGGCCCCGCGCTGTGGCTGAGTCTTCTGAAGCTGGTGATCCATCCCGCCGCCGTGGGCATCAGCGCCCTGCTGTTCGGGGTGACGCCCGTCGCCGCAGGCGTCATGGTCGCGGCCGCCGCCCTGCCAGTGGCGGGCAATGTCTATATCCTGGCCCATTATTTCCGGCTGGCCGAGGAACGCGTCTCGGCCGCCATCCTGGTCTCCACGGCGATCAGCATCGCCACCATTCCCATCGTTATCCATCTGATCCCGAAAGGCTGAACCCCATGCGCGATCTTTCGCAACTGTCCCTGGAAAACCTGCGGCTGGATCTGGACGAAGGCGGCATCGCGACCGTCACGCTGAACCGTCCGGCCAAGCGCAACGCACTGGACGCCGCCACCATCGACGAACTGATCGATCTGTTTTCCGCCCTGCCGCGTGCGGGTGCCCGCGCCTGCGTGCTGCGCGCCGAGGGGCCGCATTTCTGCGCCGGCCTCGATCTGGTCGAACACTGGCAGGCGGACCGGTCGGCCGCCGATTTCATGCATGTCTGCCTGCGCTGGCACGAGGCGTTCAACAAGATGGAATACGGCGGCGTTCCGGTCATCGCCGCGCTGAAGGGCGCGGTCGTCGGCGGCGGGCTGGAACTGGCCTCGGCCGCCCATATCCGGGTGATGGACGAGGGCACCTATTTCGGACTGCCCGAAGGCCAGCGCGGGCTGTTCACCGGCGGCGGCGCGACCATCCGGGTGGCCGACCTGATCGGCAAGGCGCGGATGATCGACATGATGCTGACCGGCCGGCTTTACACCGGACAGGAGGCCGTGGACGTCGGCCTTGCCCAATACCGCGTCCCCAACAGCGAAGCCAAGGCGTTCGAACTGGCCCGCGCCGCAGCCCAGAACCCGCCGCTGTCGAACTTCGCCATCTGCTCGGCGATCTCGCATATGCAGAACATGTCGGCGCTGGATGCGGCCTATGCCGAGGCGGTCGTGGCCGGCGTCGTGAACACGCAGGAAGCGGCGAAAGCCCGGCTTGAGGCTTTTGCCAAGGGCACCGCCGCCAAGGTCCGCCCGGACTGAGGGGGCGTCCGGGCCTGCGATGGATTTCGACGACGCCTATGCCAATGCCGCCCATATCCCGGACGGCGACGCCTATCCCGCCCGCTGGGCGACTGCGGCGGCGGCGTTCCGTGCCGCGCATCCGCCTGCGCCGGACTGGGGACCGGGCGATCTGTTCCTGCCGCAGATCAGGCCACGGGGGTTGGCCGTGTTCGTCCACGGTGGCTACTGGATGGAGACCGGGCCGCGCGACTGGTCCCATCTGGCGGCGGGGGCGCTGGCGCGGGGCTGGGCGGTGACGCTGCCCCGCTATGATCTCGCCCCGCGCGCAGGGCTGCGCGTCATGCGCGATCAGGTGGCCCGGCAGGTCGAATCTGCCGCCGCGCGGCTCGCAGGGCCGGTGACGCTGGCCGGCCATTCGGCGGGCGGGCAGTTGGCGGCGCGGCTGGTCTGCGACGACAGCCCCCTGTCCCCCGCGGTGCGGGCCCGGGTGCGGGCTTGCGTGCCGATCTCGGGCCTGTTCGACCTGCGCCCGCTGCGGCGGACGGCGATGAACGCGACGCTGGGTCTGGATGCGGCGCAGGCAGTTGGGGAAAGCCCGCTGTTCCACGAGCCTTTGCCTGGCATTCCCGTCGCGCTGTGGGTGGGCGCGGCGGAACGCCCCGCATTCCTGCGCCAGTCCCGCCTGCTGGCCGAGGCATGGCAAGGCCTGGGCGCCGAGGTCTCGCTGACGGTCGAACCGGGTCGTCATCATTTCGACATCCTTGACGGGCTGACCGACCCAGGCCATCCGCTGACGCGGGCGCTGTCCCCGGACGACCGGCCCGCGGGCTGATTGCCGCAGTCGTCCGGCAACGGGGAAAAGCGACAGACCCAAGATCTCTGCCGCCTCACGGCTGGTATCCCCGCACCAGCGCCGAGGCGATCAGCCCCCAGCCGTCCACCGCGACGAAGAATGCCAGCTTGAACGGCAGCGCGACCACGGTCGGCGGCACCATCATCATGCCCATGGACATCAACACCGCCGACACCACCAGATCGATGATCAGGAACGGCAGCGACACCAGAAACCCGATCGCGAAGGCGCGCTGGATTTCCGACAGCATGAAGGCCGGCACCAGCAGCGCCAGCGGCGCAGCAGCCGGATCGTCGGGCAGGGCCGCGCTTCCCGCTTTCCCACCCGCCGTTTCCGCATCCTGCTGCGCGGCCCCGCCGATACGGTAAGGCGCGACCTCGGCCAGATCGGCCAGCGTCTCGGGGCTGGTGCGCGCGGCCATGAAGTCGCGGAACGGCGGGATGCCGCGGTCGAAGGCCTGCGTCAGCGTGATCTCGCCCCGCTGCAGGGGGGCACCGGCCCGGTCCCAGGCCTGTTGCAGCACCGGATCCATCACATACCAGGTCAGGAACAGCGCCAGACTGACGATCAGCATGTTGGGTGGCGACTGCTGCAGGCCGATCGACTGGCGCAGGATCGACAGCACCGTGATCACGAAGGGAAAGCAGGTGACCATGATCGCCAGCCCCGGCGCCAGCGACAGCAGCGTCAGGCCCATGACCAGCAGGACGGCATTGTCGCCGATGCCGTTGACGAGGCTGTCGGCCGCACCGCCCACCTCAGCCACGGTCTGGGCCGCCGCCGCCAATGGGGCGGCCCCCAGCGCGGCCGCCATCGCGACGCGGCCCCAGCCGAATCCGCGGCCAGGTCGCGGGCTGCCCCCTCCAGCCGGCTGCCGGATCGCGGGCATCTTCATCCCCCCTGCGCCGGGCCCAGGATGCGGACCGCCAGACGATCCTCGCCGCTGCCGTCATCGACCAGTTGCCCGCGCGCCACGACCCTGTCGCCGATGCAGATGTCCACCCCGTCATCGGCACCGCGGTCCAGCGGCAGCACGTCGCCCGGCTGCAGCCGCGCCAGTTGCGCCACCGTCAGCCGGGCGCGGCCCAGGCGGATGGTGATCTCGACCTGGATATGCTCGGTGGAAATCAGGGTGGCCGTCTCGTCCATGATCATGCATCCTCCAGAAATTCGTTCACCAGCGCGCGCAGGCTGTCCGTCACCGCCCCCCGGTCCAGCGCGATGGTGCCGCCCAGCACCGACAGCTCCACCGTTCCCGCAGGGGCGCCGCCCTCCAGTTCCAGCCGGTCAAGCCCCGTAAGGGCCATGCAGGTTGCCACGAAGGGCGCGAGTTCGGGCGCGCAGCGGATGCGGCCGCAAGCCGGGGTGACGGTTCCGGCCAACCGTTCCAGTTCGGTCAGCAGCGCCGAACACAGCCGCCCCTGCGCGACCGGCGGCAGAATCCCTTCGAACAGCGCCTCCAGCAGCGGGCGCATCGCGGCTAGCGCTCGGGCGTGTTGCAGGGTCTGGTCCGCCGCCTGATCGGTCAGCGCCGCCTGCAGTCCCGCAAGCTCCCGGCACAGGCGCCCGGCCTGCTCGTCCCGCGCCTCGTCGCGCCCCTGCTGCATGCCGCGCTCGAAGGCTGCCTGCAGGTCCTGGGGGCCGAACCGTGCGACGGGGACGGGGGGCCGAGACTCGTCGAAGCGTTCCAGTCTCAGAAGGGCCGCGGACATCAGGCATCCTCCTTCTGCTCGATCCAGCCCGACAGGATGCGCAGGCTGTCCTCGCGCCGTTCGCGCATCAGTTCGCGCAGGCGGGCCACGGGATCGGCCGCAGACGGGGCAAGTTCATATTCCGGCACCGCCAGCGCCGGCAGCGAAGATGCCGCAGGGCCGACGGGGTCGCCCCCCAGCGCCGTCATCATGACCGGCA